>JANNLM010000179.1:0-15391 GCA_031396825.1 Gammaproteobacteria bacterium
GGCCTGCTGGATGTCCACGCTGACCAGGCGCGACACGCCCGGCTCCTGCATGGTGACGCCGTGCAGCTGGTCGGCCAGCTCCATGGTGATCTTGTTGTGCGTGATGATGATGAACTGCACGTTGCCCGACATCTCGCGCACCACTTCGACGAAGCGGCCGACGTTGGCATCGTCGAGCGGCGCGTCGACTTCGTCCAGCATGCAGAACGGCGCCGGGTTCAACTCGAACAGCGCCAGCAGCAGCGCCACCGCGGTCATCGCCTTCTCGCCGCCGGACAGCAGCTGGATCGAGCTGTTGCGCTTGCCGGGCGGCCGCGCCATCACGCGCACGCCGGTCTCGAGCAGGTTGTCCTCGGTCAGCTCGAGATAGGCCTCGCCGCCGCCGAACAGCTTGGGAAAGCGCTGGCGGAAGATGGCGTCGACCTTGTCGAAAGTGGTCTTGAAGCGTTCCTTGGTCTCGACGTCGATGCGGCGGATCGCCGCTTCCAGCGTGTCCAGCGCGCCGCTCAGGTCGGCGTCCTGGTCGAACAGGTATTTCTCGCGGGCCTCGCCTTCCTCGAGCTCGCCGATCGCGGCCAGGTTGATGGCGCCGAGGCGCTCGATGCGGCGCGTCATCGCCCCCAGCTTTTCTTCCCAGGCTTCGGGCGTGGCGTCCGCCTGCAGGCCCTCGAGCAATGCGTCGCGCGCAAAGCCGGTCTCGCCGATCTGGTCGTCGAGCGTCTGGCAGCGCACCGACAGCGTCTGGAACTCGAGCTGCGCGGCCTGCAGTTGCTCGCGCGCCGCGTCCTGCGCGTACTCGGCTTCGCGCGCCCGCTGCAGGCACTGCGTCAGGCTCCCTTCCGCCGCGACCACATGCTCGCGCGCCAGGCGCAGCGCCTCGCGCTCGGTCTCGACCGCGGCGCGCGCGCCGTCCATGCCGGCGGCCTGCGAGGCGATCGGCGCGTCGAGCGCCGCCCGCTCCTGTTCGTGGCGCTCGCGCTGCGCGACCAGCTCGCGGCGGCGCAGGGCGAGGTCGTCCTGCGCGCGGCGCAGCGCGTCGAGCGCGCTCTGCCGTCCCGCGAGCTGCACCTGCGCCTGGCTACGCGCGGCCTGCAGCTGCGCGGCCTGGCCGCGCACCGCGCCGAGCGCCTCGCGGTGCCGGGTCAGCGCCTGCTGCAGCCCGGCGCGCTCTTCGCGCAACTGCTGGGCGACGGCCTCGATCTCGGTCAGGCGCGAGCGCGCACCGGCAAGCTCCTGCTGCTGCTGGTCCTGCGCGCCGCGCAGGCCGTCGAGTTCCTGCTGCAGCGCCTGTGCGCGCGACTCGGTCTGCTCGAGCCGCACGGCCTGCGCCTGGCGGAAGGCCATGCGCTGGGCCTGAAGGGTGCGGCCCGAATCGAAATGCACGGCAATCTGGCCGCGCTCGCCCTCGGCGGCCTGCAGCTTGCCCTGCAGCACCGTGAGGTTCTGCTCGTGCGCGCGCGCGGCGTCACCGTGCGCGGCCACGTCCTTGCGCAGTTCCTCGAGCAGCACCGAGCGCTCGAGCACGCCGCGGTCGTCGCCGGCCCGCGGATAACGCACCCAGCCGCGGCCGCGCCAGGTGCCGTTGGGCTCGATGACGGATTCGCCGGGCTTGAGGTGCGAGGCGCGGTCCAGCGCCTCGGCGTGCGTCGGCGCCACGAAAATGTTCGACAGCAGGTCGGCGATCACGGCCGGGCCGTGCACCTTGCCGGCCAGGTGGTCGGCCGAGGCGTGACCCGCGGCGGGCGCGGCGTCGAGCAGCGTCACGCCCGACTTGGGCGCGGCCGGCAGCGCGCCGGTCTTCGCCGTGAATTCCGGCATCAGCGGCGCCTGCAGCAATCCATCGAGCACGTGTTCGACCGCGGCTTCCCATCCGCGCTCGACCTTGAGTGCGCCGGCCAGGCGCGGTGCGCCGGCCAGTCCCTGCCCCTGCAGCCAGCTTTGCAGCTCGGCGTCGTCCTGGCGCAGCGCGGCCTGCTGCAGCGTCTCGAGCGAGCCCAGGCGGCCGCGCGCGTTCTGCAGCGCCTGGCGCGCCTCGTGCAGCGCGCCGTCTTCCTTGGCGCGCGCCTCGCGCAGGTCCTGCACCTGGCGGTCGAGCTCGCCCAGGCGCGACTGGCCGTCGGTCAGCTCGCGGTTGAGCGTTTGGAGTTCGCTGTCGGCCTCGAACAGCGAGCTCTGGATCGGCGCGGCGTCGAGCGCCGAGCGCTCGCTGCGCAGCCGCTCGAGCCGCTCCTGGGTCTGCGCCAGCGAGCGCTCCAGCGTCTGCACGCGCACGCGCTCGCCTTCGGCCTGGTACAGCGGCGCCTCGGCGCGCAAGGTGAACTCGTCCCAGCCGGCCTGCCCGTCGGCGGCGGCCTGCTCGGCCGTGCCCAACAAGGCCAACTGCTGCGCTTCGGTGGCTTCGGCCTCGCGCACGCGGGCCTCGAGCCCGGCCAGCGTCGCCGCCAGCTCGGTCATCTGTTGCTGGTCGGCGACTTCGCGCCGTGCCAGGTCTTCGACCTGGCGGGCGACCTGCTCGAGGTCGCGCGCCTTCATTTCCTTGAGCTCGTGGGCGTGCTTGAGGTCCTGCTCGCGGCGGGCCAGCGCGGCCTCGGCCTCGTACACCTTGTTCTGCCGGGCGGAGAGCGCGTGGTTGGACTCGCGGTTGGCCGTCTCGGCCTTCGACTGGGCGTCGTGGGCCCCGGCCAGACCGGCGCGGGCGGCGTCCAGCGTCCGGGTCAGGCCCGCGATAGTGGTCTCGTGCGCGGCGTGCTGCTGGCTCAGCGCGCGACGCCGCAGGGCCAGGAGCTCAGCTTTAAGTTTACGCTCTTGCTCTTTGTATTCTTTGTACTTTTCAGCATTGGCGGACTGCTTGCGCAGGGCCTCGATGCGAGCCGTCAACTCGACCCGCAGGTCGTTGAGGCGGGCCAGGTTCTCGCGCGTCTGCTTGATGCGCGACTCGGTCTCGCGGCGGCGCTCCTTGTACTTGGAGATGCCCGCCGCCTCCTCGATCCACTGGCGCAGTTCCTCCGGCTTGGACGAGATCATGCTCGAGACCATGCCCTGCTCGATGATGGCGTAGCCCGAGCGCGCGGCCAGGCCGGTGCCGAGGAACAGGTCGAGCACGTCGCGCTTCAGGCACTTGGCGTTGTTGAGGTAGTACTGCGAGGTGCCGTCGCGGGTCAGCTCGCGGCGCACGGTGATCTCGGCGTAGGCGGCGTACGGCCCCTGGATGGTGCCGTCGGCGTTGTCGAACGACAGCTCGATCATGGCGCGGCCGGCCGGCTTGCGGGTCTTGCTGCCGTTGAAGATCACGTCCTCCATCGTGTCCGAGCGCAGCTGCTTCATGCTCGATTCGCCCAGCACCCAGCGCACGGCGTCGATGATGTTGGACTTGCCGCAGCCGTTGGGGCCGACGATGGACGTCAGGTTGGAAGGCAGCGGCAGCGACGACGGATCTACGAAGGACTTGAAACCCGCCAGCTTGATCGAAGACAGTCGCATGGAGCCCGTTCGCGTAGCAAAAATAATCTGCCCTCACCACCGTGGCGAGGGCTCGTTCGGCCGTAGTGTAAAGTAAGTTCAGTCGCCTGAAACGCTTGAAAAATGCGCAAAAAACCGGCCAGAAACACGGGCAAGAAGGGGCTCGAAACGTTTCCCAACCCGAAGCCCGGCCGTGACTACGCGATCCGGATGCGCATCCCCGAGTTCACCTGCCTGTGCCCGAAGACCGGCCAGCCGGACTTCGCCACGCTCTACCTCGAATACGTCGCAGATAAGGCCTGCATCGAGTTGAAGGCGCTCAAGCTTTATGTGTGGTCGTTCCGCGACGAGGGCCATTTCCACGAGGACGTCACCAACCGCATGCTCGACGACCTGGTCGAGGTGATCGCGCCGCGCTACATGCGCCTGACCGCCGTGTTCAACGTCCGCGGCGGCATCTACACCCACGTCGCCGCCGAACACCGCGCCCGCGGCTGGAGCGGCGCCCTGCCCCCCGCCGCCTGGCACGCCGATCCCACCGCTGAAGGAGAAACGCCATGACGTTCCCCGAGTTGCTCGAAAAACAGTGGAGCGACTACTCCGAGCGGCACCGCAACAAGGTCAACCTGCTGATTCACATTGTTACCGTGCCGCTGGTCTGGATCGCCGGCATCCAGTTGTTCGGCTCGCTGCTGTTGCTGGTCAGCGGCCTCGGCGCGTTCAAGTTCATGGTCTGGGCCGCGATCCTGATCGGCGTCGCGCTGTTCGCGCAGTCGCACGGCAACGCGATGGAGGCGGTCAAGCCGCCCGCGTTCACCCACTGGAAGGACTTCGCCATCAACACCGCGGTCGAGCAGTTCGTGACGTTCCCGCGTTTCGTGCTGACCGGCACCTGGCTGCGCAACTTCCAGACCGCCGCCTGAGCGTCGCCCGCTACGGCGGATAGCCCGTGATCTGGCGGATGCGCTGGTACAGCGGACGCAGCTTCGGATACAGCGGCTCGTAAACCTCGCGGTACAACTGCTCGTAGGTGCGCTGCGCGCCCGGGTCGGGCGTGAAGCGCGTGCCGATGCGCGACATCGCGCCGACGGCGCTCGGGTAATCCGGATGCAGGCCGAGGCCGACCGCCGCGTTGATCGCCGCACCCAGCGCCGAAGTCTCGTAGACCTCGGGCCGCTCGGCCGGCAGGCCGAACACGTCGGCCGTGATCTGCATCGCCATGTCGCTCTGCGAGCCGCCGCCGGCGACCACCACGCGGCGCAGCCGCTGCCCGGTCTTGCGCTCGATCTGTTCGCGCCCGGCGCGCAGCCCGTAGACCAGTCCCTCGAGGATGGCGCGGTAGAAATGCGCGCGCGTGTGCGCTTCGCCGAAGCCGATGATGGCGCCCTTGGCCTCGGGCCCGGGATCGCGCACGCCGGGCGACCAGTACGGCTGCAGCGTCAGGCCCATCGAGCCCGGCGGCACGCCGCGCACGAGATCGTCGAACAATGACTCGACCGGCACACCCCGCTCGCGCGCGAGCGCCTGCTCGCGATGCGCGAATTCGCGCTTGAACCAGCTCACCATCCAGAAGCCGCGATAGATCTGCACTTCGGTGTTCCACTGGCCCGGCACCGCGGCCGGATAGGCCGGCAGCATGCGCTGCACTTCGAGGTAGCGCGGCTGCGTGGTGTTGATCGTCGCGGTGGTGCCGAACGACAGCGCCGCGACGTCGGGCGCGAGCGCGCCGCTGCCGAGCACTTCGCAGGCCTTGTCGGCGGCCGCGGCGACGACCGGCAGGCGCGGCGGCAGCCCGAGTTCCTCGGCCGGGATGCGCGCAAGGTGGCCCAGCAGTTGGCCGGGAGCGACCAGTTCCGGCAACTGGTCGCGGCGGATGGCGACGGCCTTCCACTTCCAGTCGCCGTGCCGGGCCCACGCGAGGCGCTTGTAGTCGAACGGCACGTAGCCGACCTGGCTGCCGACCGAGTCGACGAAATTGCCGGTGAGCCGGTAGCTCAGGTAGCCCGACAGGAACAGGTACTTCCTGGTCTCGGCCCACAGCGCCGGCTGGTGCTGCGCCAGCCAGTTGGCCTTGGCTTCACGCTGGAAATGCCGGATCAGGCTGCCCGCACCGGCCAGCGTGAACAGCGCGTTCCACACCGGGCCCAGGGCCGGCGGCCGGTCGCACTGGCGCTGGTCCAGCCACAGGATGGCCGGCCGCAGCACATGGCCGCCGCCGTCGAGACAGACCATGGTCGCCCGCTGCGTGGTCAGCGCCAGTCCCGCGATGTCGCCGGGCTTGACCTCGCCGCCCGCCCACAACTCCCGCACGCAGGCGATGACGCTTTCCCAATAGAGGTCCGGGGGCTGTTCGCCCCAGCCGGGCTGCGGCGAATGGTAGGTCGGCTCGAACACGCGCTGCGCCCGCGCGCGCAGCTTGCCCTGCGCGTCGAATACGATGGCGCGCGCGCTCTGCGTGCCGACGTCGATGGCGAGCAGCAGGCTCGCGGTCATCCCGCCGGCACCGGCGCGTGGTCGCGCTGCCACAGCTGCAGGTAGCGCCGCTCCTCCTCGCGCCACCGCTCATCGCTCCACTTGAGTTCCTGCTTGCAGACCGGTTCGAGCTGGGGCAACACGTCCCGCGCGCCACGCGGCAGCACCAGGCCGAGCCGCGTGCGGCGCAGCATGATGTCGTCCAGGTGCACGGTCTGCTCGTTGCGCGCGGCAAAACGTACGCGCGCCACCGAGTAGCGCGTGCCGCCGATACTCACCTCCTCGGCGGAGCGCGTCTGCGTGCGCATGACCGAGCTCAGCTTGGTGGATACCGTCGCCTCGGCGGCGGAGTGCGCCAGCGCCGCGTCCAGGCGCGACGCCGCGCGCAGCACTTGCAGCGCGGTGAGGCGGAAGGTCGTGAGCTTGCCGCCGGTGACGCCGACCAGGCCCGGCTCGGTCCACAGCGCCGACTCGCGCGACTCGTCCGACACGCGGACCTTGCCGCGCGAAACGACCGAGCGCACCGCGCTGTAGCTGCACAGCGCGTCGGCGGCCTTGAGGCCGGCGGTCGGAAACTGGTGCACCAGCCCTTCGATCAGGTAGTCGGCCTCGGCGCGGCTCATGCGCGGCGGCAGGTCGGCCGGGCCGTCGTGATCGAGGTCCGTGGTGCCGTACAGCGTGACGTTCTCCCACGGGTAGGCGAATACCGGCCGGCGGTCGCGCGGGTGCATCCAGGACACCGCCTGCTTCAGCGGCAGCAGCTGGCGCGCAAAGATGAAATGACTGCCGCGCAGCTTGCGCAGCCTGGGCGCCTTGCCACCTGGCGAGAGGCTGCCGGCCTGCACGCCGGTCGCCTCCACCACGACGCCGGCCTCGATCTCGCGGGTGGCGCCGTCGGCGTCGCGCAGGGCGACGCCGCGCACGCGGCCGTCGGCGCGCAGCAGGCGGTCGACGCGCGTGTAGTTGCGCGCCATCGCGCCGGCCGCGCAGGCCTGCACGATCAGGGTCAGCACCAGGCGCGCATCGTTGGTGCGCGCATCCTCGTAGAGCATCGCGCCGAGCAAGCCGTTCTCGCGGATGCCCTCCTCCAGCCTGAGGGCCTCGTCCGCCTCGACCCAGCGCGAGGTTTTCGCGCCTGCCATGCGGTCGTACAGCCACAGGCCGAGCTTCATGGCGGTTTTGCCGGGCCGCTGGCCCTTGTAGATCGGCATCATGAACGGCAGCGGCTCGACCAGGTCCGGCATGGTCTTGAGCAGCCGCTGGCGCTCGCGCACCGAGTCCCGCGTCAACCGCCATTGCCCCGACTTCAGGTAGCGCAGGCCGCCGTGCACGAGTTTCGATGAGCCCGCCGAGGTGCCGGACGCGAAGTCGTTCTGCTCGAGCAGCAGGGCTTTCACGCCGGCGCGCGCCGCCTCGTTGAGGATGCCGGCGCCGGTGATGCCGCCGCCGATGACGATGAGGTCGTACTTGGGCTGCAACTGGGCGAGGTCGGGACGTTTCATGTGAAGAGTTTCCCTGGGTTGAGCAATCCATCGGGATCGAATTCGCGCGCCATCGCGCGCAACAGATCCATGCCGATCGGCCCTTTTTCCGCCGGCAGGTACGGCGCGTGGTCCGCGCCGACGCCATGCTGGTGGCTGATGGTCGCGCCGTGCCTGACGATTGTGCCCGACACGGCCTGCTTGAAGCGCTGCCAGCGCTCGAGCTCACGGTCCGGGTCGCCGCACAGGCGCCAGACGAACGTGGAATACACGCTGCAGCCCTGGCGATAGACGTGCGACAGGTGGGTGTAGGCGTGCACGCGCTCGTGGTCGCGCTGGAACACCTCGCGCGCGGCCGCCTCGACGGCGCGCATGGTGTCGGTCGCCTGCGGCCAGTTCAGGCAGGTCTCCATGGTGTCGACGGCGTAGCCCGCGTCCCACAGCGTGTTGCGCAGGTAGGCGCTGCGGAAGCGGTTCTTGACCCAACCGGCGCCAGGCCGCGCGCCGGCGTGCACGCCGCGATGCGCGCGCGCCACCGCCAGCGCCTCGCGCAGCGCGCGTCCCACCGCGCGCGCCGCGCCGGTGACGCCCATCAGCAACATGACCTTGCCCGGGCCCACGCCCCGCAGCCGCAGGTAGCGCTCGAGCCAGGCGATCAGGCGGGGATGGCCGGCAAGCCCGAGCTGCGTCTCGGTCTCCACTTCGTTCGACAGGCGCAGCATCGACAGCGCGGTTTCGCCTTGCGCCAGCGCCCGCATCGCGCGCACGCCCTCGTCCCAGCCCGGGAAGAACACGGCGTGGAAGACTTCGCGCTGCGGCAGGCGCCGGATGCGCGCGCCCACCTCGGTCAGCAGGCCGAGGCGGCCTTCCGACCCCATCAGGCATTCGCGCAGGTCCGGGCCCGCCGCGGACGCCGGCACCCCGCCGACGCGCCACTCGCCCTTGAAGGTGGCGACGCGGCCGGAGTGGAACAGCTGCTCGATGCGGCCGTAACGCAGGGACTGCTGCCCCGAGGAGCGCGTCACCACCCAGCCGCCGATCGTGGACAGGTCGTAGGACTGCGGGAAATGCCCGAGCAGGTAACCCTGCTGCGCGAGCTGCGCCTCGACGCGCGGCCCCGGCGTGCCGGCGCCGAAGCGCGCCAGCAGGGCGGTTTCATCCAGGTCCAGCAGCCGGTCGAGGCGCTCCAGCGACAGCGACAGCACCGGCCGGTCCGAGGCGGGCACCGCGAGGTGGCCGACCACGCTGGTGCCGCCGCCATACGGGATGACCATCGCGCCGAGGCGTCGCGCCTGCGCCAGCGCCTCGGCCGCCTCGTCGTGGCTCGCCGGCGACGCCACCGCGTCCGGGAACGGCCCGAGCCGGCCGGCGCGCATCGCGATCCAGTCCGGAAAACTCTGCCCGCGCGTGTGGCGCAGGCGCGTGTCGGCGCCGGTGTCGAACGCGGCCACCGATCCGAGGCGCGACGGCGGCACCGCGCGCAGCGCCTCGTCGAGCGCCGCATCGCGCGGCGGCGACGCCGCGCCGATGCGCTCGCGCAGGAACGCCAGCGCATCGCCGGTCAGCGGAAACTCGTTGGCGCTGTCGCCCCACCCGTTCCAGCGTCGCACCGCCCCCCCTTGCCGGGCGCCAGCATCGCATGTCCCGACGTTCCATTTGGCCAGCGCCTGAGCTATGGTAACCGCGGCTCGAGTTACCCCGCGGTATTCTCATTCTCGTCGCCGTGTCATCCATTCACGAAGCAAGGAGCAAGAAAATGCGCAAGAGTCTCTTGGCGGTTACCGCCCTCGCACTGGCGCCCATGATGCCAGCCCAGGCGGACAACGCAGCAGGCTGCGGTCTCGGCACGCAGATCATGGAAGGCAAGGAGGGCATCGCGTTCCACGTGCTGGCCGCGACCACCAACGGCACGTTCGGCAACCAGACGTTCGGCATGACGTCGGGCACGCTGGGCTGTGAAGCCAACGGCAAGGTCACCGCGAGCGCCGATCTGCGCGACTTCGCCAGCGCCAACCTCGACCAGCTGTCGGTCGAGATGGCCACGGGCGAAGGCGAGGCGCTGACCGCGTTGGCGACCCTGTACGGCATCGAAGCCACGGATCGCGGCGCGTTCTACAGCCTGGCCAAGTCGAACTACACGACGATCATCAGCAGTGACCAGGTCACCGCCGGCGAAGTGCTGGCGTCGATCCACGCGCTGATGGCGGCCGATGCGCGCCTGGCGCGTTACGCTGCCTAAGTCGCTTCACGCTTCGACCAGCGGCGGCCTCCGGGCCGCCGCTGTTTTTTGGGGATGCCTGCTTTGCGGTCCGGCGCCGGCCGCGGATGCGCCGGCCTACCTGGCCGAGCTGCAGCAGGCCGCGCGCGACGCCGGGCTCTCCGCTCATCCCTACTGGCATCGCCTGCTGCACTACCAGCGCAACCGCCTGTGGCCCGGCGTGACCAGCACGATCGACGAGGCCTCGTTCTTCGTCGCCACTGGCGGCAAGACCGATCCCGCCGCCGAGCTGGACGCCACGCTCGCCTCCTTCTTCAGCACCACGCCGCGGCTCGACGAGCCACCGCAGTGCCGCGCCCGCGCGCGCTACGAATGGCTGCGCGAAAAACTGCGCTTCGATCCCGCGCGCCTGCCGCCGCAGCCCTGCGCGCTGTACGACGAGTGGCTGGCGGCGCTGCGTCCGGGCGCCGTCGCGCTGGTGTTCGCGGCCAACGACCTCAACAGCCCGGCGACCATGTTCGGCCACACCTTGCTGCGCGTGGACCGGCAGGGACAGGCCGAAGACCAGCGCCTGCTGGCGAACGCCGTCAGCTATGCGGCCGAGGCGCCGCCGGCGTCGAGCGAGATGGCCTTCATCCTCAAGGCTCTCGCCGGCCAGTTTCCCGGCGTCTACTCGGTGCTGCCCTACTACGACCGCGTGCGCCAGTACGTGCGCGTGGACTACCGGGACCTGTGGGAGTACCCGGTGCCGCTGGCGCCGGCGGAGCTCGAGCGCGTGTTCCGGCACCTGTGGGAAATGCGCAAGGTCGGCTCGGATTACCTGTTCTTCACCGAGAACTGCTCGTTCATGCTGCTGGCACTGCTCGAGATCGCGCGCGAGGACCTGGCGCTGACGGAAGAGTTCGACGATCCCATCCCCTACGTCATCCCGGTCGACACGGTGCGCGCCGCGCGCGACGCGGGCGTGCTCGGCGCGCCGGTGTGGCGTCCGTCGCTGGCGCGCACGCTGACGCACCACTTCGCCGAACTGCCGGCACCGGCGTATCGCTGGGTGCTCGACTACGCCCGCGGCGACGCCACGCTCGACGACCCCCGCCACGCCGGCGCCGGCGAGCGCGAGCGGGCGCGCATGCTCGAGGCCGCGGCCGACTACCTGATGTTCCTGCACCAGAGCGGCAGCATCCCGCGGGCCGAGGCGATGCCGCGGGCGCGCGCCGCGCTCGGCGAGCGCAGCGCGCTGCCCGGGCGGGCGGATTTCGCGCCGCTGCCGGTGCCGGCGGTATCACCCGACCATGGCCACGAGAGCTCGCGGCTGGCGCTCGGCATGCGGGTGGACCGCGACGACAGCGCGGCGGTGATCCGCGCGCGCGGGGCGTACCACGACCGGCTCGACCCGACCGCCGGCTTCCCGCGCGGCGGCGAGATCGAGTTCGTCGAGCTGACGCTGCTGGCCGGCGAGGACGTGCGCATCTCCGAACTCAAGCTGGTCGGCATCCAGTCGATCGCGCCGTGGGATCGCGCCTTCCGCCCGTGGCTGTGGCAGGCGCAGTTCGGCTTGCGCCGTTATGCGCTGGACGCGCTGGCGGCGCAGCCGCGCGGCGCGCTCGGCGGCTACGTCGACGGCGGCTTCGGCTTTGCCACGGGCGACAGCGAGCGCGCCGTGTTGTACGGCTTCGGCATCGGCGCGCTGGACGTCAATCACGACGTCGAGGACGGCTATGCGCTCGCCGCCGGCGCCCGCGCCGGGCTGTGGCTGCCGTGGTCGAACGATTTCATCCAGCAGCTCGAGGCCGACTGGCTGGCGCCCGTGTCGGGTGGCGGCGAGCACCAGCTGCAGGCGCGCTTCGGCACGCAGTGGCAGTTCTCCGCGCGCCACGGCGTGCGCCTGCTCGGCCAGTACGGCGAGGTCGATGACCTGGACCGGTCCAGCGTCGAGCTGCGCTGGCAGCACTACTTCTGATGACGGCGGGCTGATGCGCGCCGCCCTGCTGCTCGCCACGGTGCTGCTCGGCGGCTGTTCGCAGCTGTTCCTGCATCCGACCCGCGAGCAGGTGCTGCATCCCGACAAGCTCGGGCTGGCCTACGAAGACGTGTTCCTGCCGATCGGCGCCGGGGAACGCCTGCACGGCTGGTTCCTGCCCGCGAAGGCGGCGCGCGGCACGATCCTCCACCTGCACGGCAACGGCCAGAACATCAGCAGCTTCATCAGCCTGGTGCACTGGCTGCCGGCGCGCGGCTACAACGTGTTCATGCTCGACTATCGCGGCTACGGCCGCTCCGACGGCGTCGCCACGATCGCCGATGTGCACGTGGACGCGCGGCTCGCGCTGCAGCACCTGGCCGGGCGCACCGGCCCCGGCAGCGAGCGCGTGATCGTCCTCGGCCAGAGCCTCGGCGGCTCGGTCGGGATCTACGCCGCGGCGCACGCGGCGCCGCGCGAGCGGGAGCGCATCAAGGGCCTCGTCAGCGAGGGCGCCTTCTCCTCGTACTCGCGCATCGCGCGCGAGAAGTTGAACGCGCTGTGGCTGACCTGGCCGCTGCAGTGGCCGCTGTCGCTGCTGTTCTCCGACACCTACAGCGCGGAGGACGCGCTGCCGCAGCTCGACGGCATCCCGCTGCTGCTGATCCACGGCGACCGCGACAAGGTGGTGCCGCACAGCCACAGCCAGCGGCTGCACGACCGGGCGCAGGGACGGCGCGAGCTGTGGACCGTCGCCGGCGGCGAGCACGTCGACGCGCTGGCGCATAACGAGTTGCGCGAGCGCCTGGTGACCTGGCTCGACGGGCTCTAGGCGGCGCGTTGTGGCGCCGAGGCGCCCGCCAGCGCGCGCAGCGTGCCGACGGTGACGCACGGCGCGTCGAGCCGCCCGTGCAGCACCGTGGCCGGCGCATCCGGCTCGCCGAGCGTGTCGACCACCAGCTGGGCCCGGTCGAAATCCTCGTGCGCCGTGTTGGCGTTGGTGGTGACGACGGTGGCGATGCCGGCGGCAACCGCCGCCGCCACGCCCATCTCGGAATCCTCGATGGCGACGCACTCGCGCGGGGCGAGGTCCAGGCGCGCCAGCGCCAGCAGGTACAGGTCCGGCGCGGGCTTCTTGTGCTGGACGTCCTCGCCGCATACCAGCACGTCGAACTGCTCGACCAGCTCGGCGCCGAGGCTGTGGCGCAGGATCGGCTTGAGCGTGGCGCGACTGGCGCTGGTGACGATGGCGAGGCGCAGGCCGGCGCCGCGCGCTTCGGCCATGAGCCGGGCGACGCCGGGCCGCAGCGGCACGCGGCCGTGGCGCACCAGGCGCCGGAAGTAGCGGCTCTTGAGCGCGTGCACCTGCTGCGTCCAGCCCCGCGGATCGGCATCGACGGCGCTCTGGTGCTCGCCCAGCTCCGGCTCGTAGCGCTCGAGGTAGTGCAGCAGGCGCTCCTGGCCGCCGGCCTTGCGCAACAGCTTGCGGTACAGCTTGGGGCCCCAGCGGAACGACAACCCCAGCTTCCTGAAAGCGCGGTTGTAGGCCGGCCGGTGGCCGAGCCTCTCGGTGTCCGCAAGGGTGCCGTCGAGATCGAACAGCAGCGCCCGCAACGTCATGTCAGGTAGCCTAGCACCAAGTCCCCGTAATTGACTGATTCCTTGACGGAAACCTCACCCGGCGCGCCCTACCGTGGGCGCTTCGCGCAACGCCGTCGGGCCGCCAACCTGCGACGTTGTTTGCGCCTGCTGCATCAAAGGGATGTGGACGCCGAAGCGCCCGCCGATATTGTGCGCGCCGCAGCCTTGCAGTGGGATGCGGCACGCGTCTCCCGCACCGCACAAATCGGCGACCTTCCCCTATAATGCGCTGCAACAAACCCGCAACAGCCGCCAATGTCCGAAATCCGCATCATCAAGAAGTACCCGAACCGCCGGCTCTACGACACCGAAGTGAGCCGCTACATCACTCTGGAAGAGGTGCGCCTGCTGGTGATGGAGAACGTGAAGTTCCGCGTGCTGGACAAGAACACGCACGACGACATCACGCGCAGCATCCTGCTGCAGGTCATCGCCGAGCAGGAAGAAGGCGGCAACCCGATCTTCACCAGCGAGCTGCTGGTCCGCGTGATCCGCTTCTACGGCGACCCGATGCAGGCCAGCATCACGCGCTACCTCGAGCTGTCGATGCAGCTGTTCGTGCAGAAGCAGCACCAGTTCGCCGAACAGCTCAAGCAGATGCTGGGCCAGGCGCAGTCGCCGGTGCAGCTGCTGAAGGAGATGGCCGAGCAGAACGTGCCGATCTGGCGCTCGGTGCGCAAGGAATTCCTCAAGAACCTGTCGCGCGCCAAGTCCACGCTGCGGCCGCGCCGCCGTGGCGCCGGCGGTACGGACGGCCCGGCCGGGGCCACTGGCACCAGCGAAAGCTGAGGTTTTCGCTTTATTCGTGACGCGTGCGTCACAACTTAACCAGTTACTCTCCTAACACGCTGATTAAGAACGTGTTTACTTGTATGCGCGCTGTATTGACTGAACAGTAAGTGGTGCGTATAGTGCACTGCACCATAGCTCTGACATAAAAAAACCCGGCGTCGCCGGGTTAACCAAGCCAGAGTTTGTAAAGGCTCCTCCAGAAAGGCCTCTGTGCCTTTCTCGCACCTTAGCCCCGTCTCCCCCGACGGGGCTTCTTTTTTGCACCGCCCCCAACGAAGAACCCCGCCTTGCGGCGGGGTTTTCGTGAATCCTCAGTGTGCCTGCGCGGCCTGGGCCGGGGCTTCGGCGGGCTTGCCCTCGCCGACCGCCTTCATCGACAGGCGGATACGGCCCTGCTTGTCGACCTCGAGCACCTTGACCCGCACGATGTCGCCTTCCGACAGCTCGTCCGAGATGTTCTCGACGCGCTTCTCGGAGATCTGCGAGATGTGCACCAGGCCATCCTTGCCCGGCAGGATCGTGACGAACGCGCCGAAGTCCATCAGGCGCGCCACGCGACCTTCGTAGATCTCGCCGACCTGCACGTCGCGCGTCAGCGCGTTGATGCGGTCGATCGCGGCCTCGGTCGCCTTCTTGTCCACCGCGGCGATCTTGATGGTGCCGTCGTCGGCGATGTCGATCTCGGTGCCGGTGGCCTCGGTGATCGAGCGGATGGTCGCGCCGCCCTTGCCGATGACGTCGCGGATGCGCTCCGGGTTGATCTTGATGGTGGTGATGCGCGGGGCGAACGGCGACATGTCGGCGCGCGGCTTGTCCAGCGACTTGGCCATCTCGCCGAGGATGTGGAGGCGCGCGTCCTTGGCCTGGGCCAGGGCCTGCTTCATGATCTCGCCGGTGATGCCGGTGATCTTGATGTCCATCTGCAGCGCGGTGATGCCTTCCTTGGTGCCGGCGACCTTGAAGTCCATGTCGCCGAGGTGATCTTCGTCACCGAGGATGTCGGTCAGCACCGACCACTTCTCGCCTTCCTTGATCAGGCCCATCGCGATGCCCGCGACCGGCGCCTTGATCGGCACGCCTGCGTCCATCAGCGCCAGCGCCGAGCTGCACACCGTCGCCATCGAGCTGGAGCCGTTGGACTCCAGCGTCTCGGCCACCAGGCGCACGACGTACGGGAAGTCGTTCACCAGGTCCGGCATGATCGCCATGAGGCCGCGCTTGGCGAGGCGGCCGTGGCCGATCTCGCGGCGCTTCGGGCCCATCATGCGGCCGGTCTCGCCCACGCAGAACGGCTGGAAGTTGTAGTTGAGCAGGAAGGTGTCCTTCCACTCGCCTTCCGCGGCGTCGATGATCTGTGCATCGCGGCCG
>JANNLM010000218.1:0-3332 GCA_031396825.1 Gammaproteobacteria bacterium
GGCGGTGATGACGTCGCCGATGTAGCGCAGCGCGTTCTCGACCACCCAGCGGTCCACGCCGCTCATCAGGTGGTAGCGCTCCGCCGCCGGCAGGAACGCGCCCGGCAGGACCAGCCCGGCCTTGTCGCGCAACCGCACCAGCAGCTCGTGGTGCGCCGGCGCCGCGTTCGACAGCAGCGGCGCGAATGGCTGGTAGTGCAGGCAGAACTGGTTTTCCTCGATCGCTCGCCGCAGGCGCGCCACCCAGCGCATTTCGCCGCGCAGGCGCGTGATGGCCAGGTCGTGCGGATAGGAGACGTGGACGCGGCTGGCGCCCTCGTCCTTGGCGACGTAGCAGGCAGCGTCGGCTGCCGCCAGCACCGCGGCGCCGTCGTGCGTCTTCGGCGTGATGCCGACCACGCCGATGCTGACGTCCACCGGGAACTGCCGGTGCTGCCAGGCGAAGCGGAAACGGCGCACCTGCTCGCGCACCTGCCGCGCGACCTGCCCCGCCGCCTCGAGCGAGCAGTCCTCGAGCAGGATGGCGAACTCGTCGCCGCCGAGGCGCGCGATGATGTCGCTGCCGCGCAGCGCGCGGCGCAGCACCGCCGGCAGCTGGCGCAGCAGCTCGTCGCCGGCGACGTGGCCGCAGGTGTCGTTGACCACCTTGAACTGGTCCATGTCGAGGTAGCACAGCGCGTGGTGGCGGCCGTCGCCGCGCGCGCGCGCGAGCAACTCGGCGCTGCGCTTCTCGAAGCCGCGCCGGTTGAGCAGGCCGGTCAGCGGGTCGTGCAGGGCCTGGAACTCCAGCTGGTGCTGCAGTCCGCGCTTCTCGGTGACGTCGTGGAACGCGAGCACCGCGCCCCCGCCGGCGATCGGCGAGACCGACAGGTCCACCGGGAAGCTGCGCTCTCCGCAATGGAACAGCTCGTCGATGCCGCTGTGATAGCGCTGCCCTGTCGTCAGGCAGCGGTGGATCGGCGAGTCGTGGCCGAGCAACTCCTCGCCGTTCTCCCGCGTGTGGCGCACGCGCTCGCTGAAGTCGTGGCCGAGCACCTCGTCGGCGCGGCACCCGAGCAGCTGCAGCGCCGCCGGGTTGATGAAGGTGCAGGCGCCGACCTCGTCGAGGCCGATGATGCCCTCGGCGGTCGCGTCGAGCAGCAGCTCGACGCGCGTCACGGCGCTGTCGAGCGTCGCCTCCATCTGCTTGCGGTCGTCGATGTCCTTGTGCGTGCCGGTCAGGCGGATGGCGCGGCCGGCGGCGTTGCGCGCGGTGACCTGCGCGCGCATCTGCAGCCACTTCCACTCGCCGGAATACGTGCGGCCGCGGTACTCGTACTCGGCGTAGGGCACCTCGCCCCTGAGCAGCTTGCGGTACACGTCGGCCAGCATGGCGCGGTCGTCCGGATGTCCCTGCTCCACGATCCACCCGCCGGGGTGGACACCCGTGCCGTGCGGGTAGCCCATCATCGCGGACGACTGGCGATCCACGTGGATCTCGCCGGTCTCGAGGTCCCAGTCCCAGGTGCCGAGGCCGGAGGCGTTCAGCGCGCGGTCGAGGCGCTGCTCGCTGTCGCGCAGCGCCATGGTCATGCGCTCGCGCTCGCTGACGTCGCGCGTGCTGGCGACGACGATGACGCGGCCGTGGCGGTCGCGGTGGCTGCGCGCGACGCTCTCGAGCATGCACCAGCTGCCGTCGCGGCGGCGCATGCGGAACGGCGCCAGCTCGCCCTGCGCGCCGACGTTCGCCAGCAGGCGCTGGACCATCTCGCTCACGCGTGGCGCGTCCTCGCGGTGCACGCCGTCCGTGATCGGCCGGCCCATGGCTTCGGACTGTGCGTAGCCGAGGATGGCGGTGGTCGCCGGGCTGACGTAGGTCTGGATGCCGCGCGCGTCGATCACGGTGACGATGTTGGCGGCGTTGGCGGTCAACGCGGTGAAACGCTCCTCGGCTTCGAGCAGCGAGTCGCGCGCCTGCCAGTGCTCGATGCCGATGGCGGCCAGCAGCGCGGCCTCCTTGATCACCCTCAGTTCGCGGTCGTAGGGCTCGCGCGCGCGCCGGTGGTACATGGTGACGGTGCCGAGCACGGCGCCGTCGGAGGCGACGATCGGCTCGGCCCAGCAGGCGGCGAGGCCGTGGCGTTGCGCCACCTCGCGCAGCGGCGCCCACGCCGCGTGCGCGGCGATGTCGGCGCAGACCACGCGCTTGCGGCTCGCCGCGGCGGCGCCGCAGCAGCCGCTGGCGGCGGCCACCGGCTGGCCGCAGAGCGCGTCGATCAGTTCTGCCGGGACGTTCGGTGCGAAGCCGGGCAGCAGGCGCTGGCGGTCGGGCGAGGTCAGCATCAGCGCGATCGGCCGGCCCGGCGAGTTTTGCTCGGCCAGCGTCACGATCAGCTTGATGATCTGCTGCAGCGTCGCGCCCGACAGGATCAGGCGCATGACCCGCTCCTGGCTGGCGCGGATCGCCTCGGCGCGCGCCGTCTCGCTGGTGTCGCGCGTGACCCAGACGAAGGCCTCGACGCTGCCGTCGGCGGCGAACAGCGGGTGCACGCGCGCCTGCAGCACCTGCGTCTCGTCGATCAGGCGCGCCTCGAACTCGATGCCGGCGGGCTCGCGCGTCTGCGCGATGCGCTCCATGTGACCAATCCACAGCTGCGTCAGCCGCGCGGGCAGGCCGAGTTCGGCGAGCGCGTGGCCGAGGAAGTCCTCGCGGCGGCGCGCGGTGGCGCGCGCCAGCGCCTCGTTCACGAACAGGTAGCGGTAGTCCGGGCCCGGGCCATGGATCGAGATGAAGTCCGTCGCCGCATCAGCGACAGCTTCCAGTCCCTCGAACTTGAGCGGTCCTGCCGTCGCCATTGGCGCTCCAGAGCCCCGCCCCTCCCCGTCTCAACACTCCGCCGGGGGCCGTCCTGCGTCAATGCGACTTTCGGCACGGCGTGTGCCGCAGTTCACACTTGGCGCTGTCCCTGCTGCGTGTGGCGCTGCAGCACGTCGGCGACGACCATGCTGACGCGCTTGCCGGTGGGGATGTGCAGGAACTCGTTGGGCCCGTGCGCGTTGGAATGCGGCCCCAGCACGCCGGTGACGAGGAACTGCGCGGCGGGGAACTTCTCGCCGAGCATGCCCATGAACGGGATCGAGCCGCCCTCGCCGATGTAGGCCGCGGGCTTGCCGAAATAGTTGCGCGAGGCGCCGTCCACGGCCTGCTCCAGCCACGGCGACAGCTGCGGGGCGTTCCAGCCGGTGCCCGCCTTCTCGGTGTCCATCGTGACCTTCGCGCCGTACGGCGGGTTCTTCTCGAGCAACCGCTTCAGCGCGCGCGCCGCTTTCTTGCCGTCCAGCGTCGGCGGCAG
>JANNLM010000236.1:0-7247 GCA_031396825.1 Gammaproteobacteria bacterium
TGGTCAGCCTCGATCCCGAGCGCGACACGCCGGCCAAGCTGACCGAGGTGGCGCAGCGCCACCACGCGGACCTGGCGCGCTGGACCTTCGCGCGCGCCGACGAGGCCGACGTGCGGCGCCTCGCCGCCGTGCTGAACATCCAGTACCGTCAGTTGCCGGACGGCGAGTTCAGCCATTCGACCGTCATCACGCTGCTCGACGCACAGGGGCGCCTGCAGAAGCAGACCGCGTCGATGCTGCGGCTCGACGCGGAGTTCAGCGGTGCGCTGAAAGCCGCGACGCGCTGAGGTGCGATGCTGAGCCGCATTCCCAATTTGAGGGCGGGGTCTCCTGCGCGGACTCGTGGCAACGTCATTTCGTCCCGGGCGCGACCGGGCGCGACGACCACTGCACGTGGATGATGCGCCAGCCATCGCGCGCGCGCCTGAGCACCAGGCTTTCGGTGCTGTAGCTGTCCAGCGGCTTGTCCTTGTACGTGCCTGTGACCCGCGAACGCGTCGCGACCCAGGCCAGGTTGCCGTTCGCGCCGTGCTTGCGATCGATCACCTGGATTTTCATGCCGGCGAGGAACGCCATGTCGCCCTTCATGTGATGGGCGGCGTATTCGTCGCGTGAACTCTCCTCGCCGCCGAACTCGTAGATCAGCACGTCCGGGGCGAGCAACTGCTTCACCGCGGCTTCGTCGCCGCGGGCCAGTGCCGCGCCGAAGGCATCCGCCGTGGCAACCGGATCCACCGCATCCCGCGCGGTTGCCGGTGCCGCCGCGCACAGCAGCATCAACGTCAAACCTGCGATCAAGTATCGGTGCATTGTTGTCTCCTGGTGTCCGGCGGTGGCTAATGCCTGTGCGGCGGCGAGCCCGGCGCATCCACATGATCGGGCGGAGCCGTCGCTTCGCTTTTTTGGGGGCCATGATCGCGGCCACTCTCGGCGCCGGCGTGCGTGTGCCCTTCGCTCGCTGCGACCAGGGCGGCATACTCCGTGCCGTTGAGCGCCGGCAGCTTGCGCAGCAGCGCGACCATGTCCCAGATCGTCTCGTCGTCCACCCCGCCCCTGGACCAGGCCGGCATGCCCGAGGCCTTGACGCCGTGCTTGATGATCCAGAACTGGCGGGCAGCGGCTCCTTTCGTCGCGGCTTCGGACGGGTCACGCCCGGGGATGGCCTGCGCAAGGTCCGGCGGCTGCGGATAGAGACCCTTGCGGATCTCCGAGCTGTGCACGCCCGGCCGAAGATGGCAGCCCACGCACATCGCGTCGTAGTTGCCGGCGCCGCGCCGCAGCCGGTCGGCGTCGTCGAGATTCGCCGGCACCTCGATCGCACCGATGCGTGCCGCGATCGAGCGTTCCTTCAGCGTCTCGAGCAGCCCGTGGGTCACCGGCCAATGGGGTTCGTCCGCCGCGACGTTGTAAACGCCGGAGTACGCGAATCCCGCGGCGGCCGCGACCGCGAGCACCGCGAGCACGATCAGGGTTCTGATCGAAACCATGTAGCCTCCTTGGCTCAAGTGAGGTCCAACTTCCGGCCGCGGATCAGAAGATACGCCGCCGGAATCACCAGCATCGACAACAGCGGCGCGCTCAGCATGCCACCGACCATTGGCGCGGCGATGCGCTGCATGATCTCGGAACCGGCGCCGCCGCCGACGAACAGCGGCAGCAGGCCGGCGATGATGACCGCAACCGTCATCGCCTTGGGCCGCACGCGCAGCACCGCGCCTTCGGTGATCGCCTCCATCAGGTCGGCGCGCGTGCGCATCCGGCCTTCCTGCTCGCGCCGGGCGATGGCGTGGTCGAGGTAGATCAGCATGACCACGCCGAACTCCGCCGCGACGCCGGCCAGCGCGATGAAGCCCACCGTCGAGGCGACCGACAGGTTGTGGCCGAGCAGGTAGATCAGCCAGAACCCGCCGATCAGCGCGAACGGCAGCGTCGCCATGATCAGCGCGGCGGCGCCGATGCTGCGGAAGGTCAGGTACAGCAGCACGAAGATGATCGCCAGCGTGAACGGCACGACGATTGCCAGCCGTTTGGCCGCGCGTTCCAGGTATTCGAACTGCCCCGACCAGGCAATCGAGTAACCGGCCGGCAACGACACCTTCTCGTCGACCGCGGCTTTCGCGTCGGCCACGTACGAGCCGAGGTCGCGTCCGCGGATGTCCACGTAGACGTAGCCGGCCGGGCGCGAGTTCTCGCTCTTGATCATCGGCGGGCCGTCGGCGATCGCGATTCGCGCCACCTGGCCGAGCGTGACGGTCTCGCCGCGCATCGTGACGATCGGCAGCTCCTGCAGGTCCTTGACCGAATCCCGCAACTCGCGCGGGTAGCGCACGTTGATCGGGAAGCGCTGCAGGCCTTCGACCGTCTCGCCGATGTTCTCGCCGCCGACGGCCATCGCGACGATGCGCTGCAGATCCTCGATGTTGAGCCCGAAGCGCGCCGCCGCCAGCCGATCCGGGTGGATGTCGACGTAGCGTCCGCCCGACACGCGCTCGGCGAACGCGGAGGACGTGCCGGGCACGTCCTTGACCACGCGCTCGATCTCGGCGCCAATCTTGTCGATGACCGCGAGGTCCGGTCCGGCGACTTTGATTCCGACCGGCGACTTGATGCCGGTGGCGAGCATGTCGATGCGGTTGCGGATCGGCTGCACCCAGACGTTGCCCATGCCGGGGATCTTCAGCGCCGCGTCCATCTCGTCGATCAGCTTGTCGATCGTCATGCCCTCGCGCCATTCCTCGCGGGGCCTCAGCCGGACCGTGGTTTCGACCATCTCCAGCGGCGCCGGATCGGTCGCGGTGTCGGCGCGGCCGATCTTGCCGAAAACGTGGTGCACTTCCGGAAAAGTCTTGATGATGCGATCCGTCTGCTGGAGGATTTCCGCGGCCTTGGCCGGCGACAGGCCGGGCAGGGCGGTCGGCATGTACAGCAGGTCGCCCTCGAACAGCGGCGGCAGGAATTCGCTGCCGATGCGCGCGGCCGGCCAGGCCGTGATGGCGACGGCGAGCCCCGCGACGCCGAGCGTAACCCAGGGCCGCGCCAGCACCGCGCGCAGCGCCGGGCGGTATGCCGTGGTCAGCGCGCGGTTGAGCGGGTTGTCCTGCTCGTTGCGGATCTTGCCGCGGATGAAGTACACCATCAGCACCGGCACCAGCGTCACCGAGAGTCCCGCAGCCGCCGCCATGGCGTAAGTCTTGGTGAAGGCCAGCGGCGAGAACAGCCGGCCTTCCTGCGCCTGCAACGTGAAGATCGGCACGAACGACAGCGTGATGATCAGCAGCGAGAAGAACAGCGCTGGCCCGACTTCCGCCGCGGCCTGCGCGATCAGCTCGATGCGGTCGGGCCCCTGGGGCCCCTCCACGTTCGGGTGCTGCTCGCGCCAGGCCTCGAGCTTCTTGTGCGCGTTCTCGATCATGACGACGGCCGCATCCACCATGGCGCCGATGGCGATGGCGATGCCGCCCAGCGACATGATGTTGGCGTTGATGCCCTGGCGCTGCATGACGATGAACGCGATCAGGATGCCGAGCGGCAGCGTAATGATCGCAACCAGCGACGAACGCAGGTGGAACAGGAACGCCGCGCAGACCAGCGCGACAATGATGAATTCCTCCACGAGCTTGGTTGTCAGCGTGCTGACGGCGCGGCCGATCAGGTCGGAGCGGTCGTAGACCTCGACGATCTCGACGCCCTCCGGCAGGCCGCGCTTGAGCGTCTCGAGCCTGGCCTTGACCGCCTGGATCGTCTCGTAGGCGTTCTCGCCGAAGCGCAGCACGACCACGCCGCCGACCACTTCGCCTTCGCCGTTGAGCTCGGCGATGCCGCGGCGCAGCTCCGGCCCGATCTGGATCCAGGCCACGTCGCTCAGCAGGATTGGCGTGCCGGCCTCGCCGAGCCCGACCGGGATCGCCTTGAAATCCTCCAGCGACTGCAGGTAGCCGTGTGCGCGCACCACGTATTCGGCCTCGGCCAGCTCGATCGCAGAGCCGCCGACTTCGGCGTTCGCTTTCTGGATCGCCTCGACCACGGTTTCCACCGGCAGGCGGAACGCGCGCAGGCGGTCCGGGTCGAGCACGACCTGGTACTGGCGCGTGAAGCCGCCGATGGTCGCGACCTCGGCCACGTTGGGCACGCTCTTGAGCTCGAATTTCAGGAACCAGTCCTGGATGGCGCGCAGCTCGCCGATGTCGCGCTTGCCGCTGCGGTCCACCAGCGCGTATTCGTAGATCCAGCCGACCCCGGTCGCATCGGGCCCCAGCGATGTCTCGGCGTTCTTCGGCAGGCGGCCCTGCACCTGCGACAGGTACTCGAGCACGCGCGAGCGCGCCCAGTACAGGTCCGTGCCGTCCTCGAACAGCACGTAGACGAACGAGTCGCCGAACATCGAATAGCCGCGCACCGCCTTGGCGTGCGGCACCGACAGCATCGTGGTCGTGAGCGGGTAGGTGACCTGGTTCTCGACCACCTGCGGCGCCTGGCCGGGATACATCGTGCGGATGATGACCTGCACGTCGGAGAGGTCCGGCAGCGCGTCGAGCGGCGTCGCCAGCGTCGCGTACACACCCCAGCCGGTGGCGATCACCGTCGCCATCAGCACCAGGAAGCGGTTGCCGATGGACCAGTGGATCAGGCGGGCGATCACGGCGCGTGCCCCGAGTGGTCGGTTTTCGGCGTCTCACCTTCGAGCCGCTGGTACGCGCCGCGCAGGCTGGCCTCGGAGTCGATCAGGAACTGGCCCGAGGTCACGACCTGCTGGCCTTCCTCGAGCCCCGAAAGAATCACGATCGTGCCTTCGTGCTCCTGGCCCAGCGTCACCTCGACGGGCCGGAAGCGGCCTTCGCTTTCGGCGACGATCACCACCGTGCGCTTGCCGGTGCGGATCACCGCCTCGGTCGGCACCTGCAGCGCGTCCTGCTGCGTGCCCGCCAGGATCGCGACGTTGGCGTACATGCCGGGCTTGAGCGCGCCGTCGCGATTCTCGAACACCAGGCGGGCGCGCACCGTGCGCGTGGCCGTATCGAGGCCTGGATACACGTAATCGACGCGCCCTTCGAAGGCGCGGCCCGGCAGCGCCGAGAGGCGCGCCTCGGCGGCGCCCTTGCGCTGCACCCAGGAGGACAGCGACTCGGGCACCTCGATCGTGATCCAGACGCGCGACAGGTCGGTGATGCGCACCAGCGGCATGCCCGGCATGACCTTCTGGCCCTCGCGCACGTTGAGTTCGGTGACGACACCGCCGCTCGGCGACGCGATCCGCACCCGGCGCTCGACGCGGCCGGAGGCCTGCACTTCGCGGATCTGTTCCTCCAGCATGCCGAGCAGCGCAAGGCGCTGGCGACTGGCGGCAACCAGGTCCGCATCGCCGCTCTTGACTGCCAGCGACAACTCCTCCTGCGCGGCGTACAGCTCCGGCGAGTAGACGCCGGCGATGGTCTGGCCCTTGCGCACGGGGTCGCCGACCGCGCGCACGTTGAGCTGCTCGACCCAGCCCTCGGCGCGCGACTCGACCGCGAAGATCAGGCGCTCGTCCACTTCGACGGCGCCGACCGCGTCGAAACTGTGCGAGAAGGTGCCGCGTGTCACCGGCGCCGTGCGCACGCCGAGGTTCTGCGCCATGCGCGGGTCGATTTCGACGACGACTCCTTCGCTGTCGCCCTCACCGGCGTACTTGGGCACGAGATCCATGTCCATGAATGGCGATTTGCCGGGCGCGTCGAAACGCACGTCGGGCCGCATCGGGTCGTAGTAGTAGAGGACTCTCGGTTCGGCGGCAGGCGCGGGTGCGCCGACGTCTGCGGCCGGCTCGTGGCCGGCATGCTCCGGCGCTGCCGGAGTGCGGAACAGCCACCAGCCCGCAGCCACGAAAGCGGCCAGGCCAGCGACGATCAGGGCGATGTTTCGGGCGTTCATGTCAGCCTCCACTCATGTCGAGGTACCGCAGCTCCACCCGCTGCTTGAGGACGTCCATCTGCAGTTCGAGACGCATCAGCGACGCGTCGAGCGCGGCGCGGCGCGCCATCAGCACGCCGCCGAGCTCGGCTTTGCCGGCGCGATAGGCGGCCAGCGCGGCCTCGGCGCGTGCGCCGGCGAGCGGCACGATCGCGTCGTCATAGCGCGCCAGGCGCACGCGGGCCTGCGACCAGGCCTGGTGGGCGCCGGTCGCCATCGCGCGCAGCTGGCGAGCCATGTCCTCGCGCGTCGCTTCGCCGGCGGCGAGCTGCTCGCTCGCCGCGGCGGCATCGCGGTCCTGGCGAGAGCCGCGGAACACGGGCAGGTCGATGCCGACCTGGACCGAAACCATTTCGTCGAAGTCCGGACGCCAGCCGTACATCGCCTCCACGCGCCAGTCGGGCCAGTAGCCCTGCCGCGCCAGGGCCACGTTGTTCTCGGCCGCGGCCACTTCGAAGCCGGCCTGCGCCAGCTCCGGATGGCGCTCGAGCGTTGCGAGCAGCGCGCCGAGCTCGGGTGGTTCCGGCAGCGCGGGCACATCGGCTGCCACCGGCCCTTCGACTGGGGCGCCGGTCCAGCGCGTCAGCTGCGCGCGCGCCTGTGCCGCCTCCTGCTCGAGACGGCGCGCCCGGTCGTGCAACATTTCCAGTTCGACGTCGGCGGCGAGCAGGTCGGCTTGCGGTGCGCGGCCGGCGCGATAGGCGATCTCGGCGGCGCCGCGCTCGCGCCCGGCTTCGATTGCCATGGCTTGCGCCAGCTCGGCCGCGCGCTCCGGGAACCACAGGTCGATCCAGGCCATCGCCGTGTCGCGCTGGACTGCCCGCTCGAGCGCGGTGAGCTTCGCATCGCCGGCGTCGGCCATCAGCGCCTCTGCCCGGCCGCGCAGCCGTCGCTTGCCCGGCAGCGGGAACTCCTGCATGACGCCGATCGAGGTCATCGTCATCGGGTCCATCGACAGGCTGTAGCGATCCTCGCCGTTGACGGGCAGGTTCTGCACGCCGGCGAGCAGCATCGGGTCGGGCAGCTGGCGCATGGCGACCGCGCGCTCGCGGGCCGCGCGCACGGTGGCGCGCTGGGCGTCGAGCAAGGGCTGGCGCGACAGCGCCATGCGTTCCGCTTCCTCGAGCGCGAGGGGCGCCGGATCAGGCCCGGCCGCGTGGGCGGCGCTGGCGCAAACCAGCAGCGCCAGGGCTCCAAATTGCCGCGCGAGCGCGCGGCGCAACAGGGTGTTCATCGATCATCTCCACGTCTCAGGACACCGGCGGGCAAGCGCCGCCGGAACATCGCGTCAGGCGTGGGAG
>JANNLM010000270.1:0-2708 GCA_031396825.1 Gammaproteobacteria bacterium
GCAGCCGGGCCGCTACTGGGTCAACGAGGAGTCGGCCAAGGGCGAGACGCTGGAAAAGCTGATGGCGGCGGGCGAGGGGCCGAAGCTGGAGCGCCAGGCCACCACCGGCGCGCGCGTGCGCTACGTGGACTGGGTGGTGCCCGGGCTGCTCGGCATGAACATGATGTTCTCGTGCCTGTTCGGCATCGGCTACGTGATCGTGCGCTACCGCAAGAGCGGCTACCTCAAGCGCCTCAACGCGACGCCGCTGACGCCGCTGGAATTCCTCTCGGCGCAGCTGATCTCGCGCCTGGTGCTCACCATGAGCATCACCGTGTTCTGCTTCGTCGGCATGACCGCGATCCTGCACTTCCGCATGGACGGCTCGTACTTCGACCTGTTCTTCGTCACGCTGCTGGCGGCGATCTGCATGATCGCGATGGGCCTGATCGTCGCGGCGCGCGTGTCGAGCGAGGAGTTCGCCGGCGGCGTGCTCAACCTGCTGAGCTGGCCGATGATGGTGCTGTCGGGCGTGTTCTATTCGCTCGACGGCGCGCCGCGCGCGGTGCAAGTCGCCGCCGACCTGTTTCCGCTGACGCACCTGCTGTCCGCCGCGCGCGCGATCATGCTCGAGGGCGCCACGCTGGGCGACGTCGGCTACAACGTCGGCGCGCTGGCGCTGATGGCGGTGCTGTTCCTCGGCCTGGGAACGGCCATGTTCCGGTGGACGCAGGACTGACGCGCCTGGCGCTGCTCGTCGCGGCCACGGCGTTGTTGCCGGGCTGCTACTACGGGCACCTGCTCAAGGGCCAGTACGAGCTGCTGTCGCGGCGCGAGCCGGTCGATGCACTGATCGCCAAACCCGATACCGATCCCGCGCTGCGCCGCCGCCTCGAGCGCGCGCTCGAGGCGCGCGCCTTCGCCAGCCGCGAGCTCAAGCTGCCGGACAACGGCAGCTACACGGCCTACGCCGACCTTGGCCGCCCGTACGCGGTGTGGAACGTGTTCGCCGCACCCGAACTCTCGCTGCAGCCGCACGAGTGGTGCTATCCGTTCCTCGGCTGCCTGGCCTACCGCGGCTACTACGACCCGCAGCGCGCGCAACGCGACGCCAACGACCTGCGCAAGCAGGGCATGGACGTACTGGTCTCCGGCGTCGCGGCGTACTCGACGCTGGGCTGGTTCGACGATCCGCTGCTCAACACCATGGGCGGCACCGACGACGACCTCGCCGGGACGATCTTCCACGAGCTTGCCCACCAGGTGGAGTTCGCCGATGGTGACACCGCCTTCAACGAGTCGTTCGCGAGCTTTGTCGAGCAGCAGGGCCTCAAGCAGTACCTCAAGGCCGCGCCGGAGCTGATCGCCGCGGCGCGCCAGCGCCAGCAGCGCGAAGACGAGTTCATCGCGCTGGTGCTGGCGACGCGCACGCGGCTCGAGGCGGTCTACGCGGACGCCGCGCCCGACGCCGCGAAGCGCGAGCGCAAGGTCGCGGAGTTCGCCCGCCTGCGCGCCGACTACGAGGCGCTCAAGCGGAACTGGGGCGGCGATGCCCGCTTCGACGGCTGGATGAGCGGCGAGCCCAACAACGCGCGCCTGCTGCCGTTCGGCCTGTACCAGGCCTGGGTGCCGGCGTTCGAGGCCCTGTTCCGCCAGGAGAACGGCGACTGGACCCGGTTCTACGGCAAGGTGAAGGAACTGGCCAAGCTCGACGAGGAAGAGCGCTTGGGGCGGCTGGAGCAGCTCAAAAAGGGGACGCACATCTTTTAAAATGGGGACGCACATGTTTTTGGAGGGAGTGCGGCGTTGGTGGTACGTTGTGCGAACAACAACAAGAAGAGGCAGCCAATGCCCCGATTCCCTCGGCCGGTCTTCGCCGGCATCCCCCATCACGTCACCCAGCGCGGGAATCGCCAAGAAAGAGTGTTCTTTCGCGATTCCGATCGCATCACCTATCTCAGGTGCCTAGGCAAGTTTGCCGTGCGGTACGGCGTGAAGGTGCTGGCGTACTGCCTGATGGACAATCACGTGCACCTGATCGTCGTACCCGCCTCCGAGCACGCGCTCGAGCAGGTCTTCCGCCCGTTGCACACCAAGTACGCGCAACGGGTCAATCGGCTCAAATCTTGGAAGGGGCACCTCTGGCAAGGCCGCTACTTCTCGTCAGCGCTCGACGATGCCTACCTCTGGGCGGCGGTCCGGTATGTGGAGCGCAACCCCGTGCGGGCGGGGATTGTCGCCAAGGCCGAGGATTACCCCTGGTCCAGCGCGCAAGCGCACTGCGGTCTTCGGAGCGACGGGGTTCTGAGCTCCGACCGTCGATGGCTCGCGGACTTCAACGTTGGCGACTGGTCGGCCTGGCTCGCTAGTGACGACGACCCGACGAAGCTCGAAGTGCTGCGGCAACACGCTGATCGCGGGTTGCCATGCGGGGAGGAGGACTTCGTTGCCGAGCTCGAGCGGCAGGCAGGTCAGTCGCTCAGGCTCCGGCCTCGGGGTCGGCCAAAGGCGCCGCCAGTCGAGGATGAGGGCGCGGAAAATGTGTGCGTCCCCATCTTGTAATTATGTGCGTCCCCTTTTTTAGCGCACCCTTTTTTAGCGCAGCGCTTCGAGCGTGCGCGTCTCACCGTGCTGCATCACCCAGAACTTCTCGGGCGCGACGCGCGCGTCCTTCAGCGCCTGCGCCAACGCCCTGGGCGGCTCGTCCATCGGCTCTTCGGTGAGGCGGA
>JANNLM010000315.1:0-7248 GCA_031396825.1 Gammaproteobacteria bacterium
GCGCCGCGCCGGCAGCCGCCACGCCAGCGGCGCCCGGCGCGGCCGCGCCCGCCGTGGCGCCTCCCGCAGACTTCGGCATGGAGCAGCCCCGGCCGGCACAAGCGGTCAGGAGCATCAACGCCCACATCATCGGCAAGGTGACCGGCTGGCGCCGCGGCGTCCTGTTCAAGCTCGACAACGGCCAGGTCTGGAAAGTCACCGACGACGACAACCGGTCCTACACCGGCATCCCGGAGAATCCGGAAGTGGTCATCTCGGAAAGCGCCTTCGGCGCCTTCTGGATGGACATCACCGCCGTGAAAGCCCGCATCAAGGTCAAGCGCGTTTCGTGAGCCGCAGCTCGAGCGCCGCCAGGCGCTCCGGCGTGCCGACGTCCGACCAGATCCCTTCGTAGACCTCGCCGCCGAGGTGGCCGAGCCCGGCCGAGCGGCGCCACAGCGGCAGCAGCGGGAAGTGCCCCGGCGTGCAGCCGTGGAAGAACTCCGCGGTGTGCACCGACAGGCCGCTGAAGGTGAAGCGGCCCTGCTCGTGGTTGTCGAGCCGGCCGTCCGCGAGCGCGAAGTCGCCGCGCGGGTTGTGCTCCGGGTTGGGCACCAGCACCAGGTGCGCCAGCATGCCCGCGGGCAGCCCGCGCGCGCGCTGCGCGAGCTGCGCGAGCGGAAAATCCGACCAGACGTCGCCGTTGACCACCATGAACGGCTCGCGGCCGAGCAGCGGCAGCGCGTTGAAGATGCCGCCGCCGCTCTCGAGCGCCGGCCAGCCCTCCTCGGAGTAGCGCACGGCCACGCCGAAGCGCGCGCCGTCGCCGACCGCTTCGCGCAGGCGCTCGCCGAGCCAGCCGAGGTTGATGACGATGTCGGTGACGCCGGCCGCGCGCAGGTTGGCGAGGTGGCGCGCGATCAGCGGCGTGCCGGCCACCGGGATCAGCGGCTTGGGCATGAGGTCCGTGTGCGGCCGCATGCGCTCGCCGCGCCCGGCCGCCAGGATCATGCACTTCACTGCAGCGGCACCTTCGGCAGCACGTGGCGCTCGAACAGCGCCGCCAGCGCGGCCAGTTCGGGATGGCGCGGCGCCACCTCCATCACGTAGCGCACGAAGCGCGGCGTGTCGGCGACGTAGTGCGCCTTGCCGTCGCGGTAGGTCAGCCGCGCGAAGATGCCGAGCACCTTGAGATGCCGCTGCAGGCCCATCCATTCGGCCTGGCGCCAGAAATCCGCGAACGCGCCGGGCACCGGCAGCTGCGCGGCGCGCGCCTTCTCCCAGTAGCCGCGCAGCCAGCCCTCGACCCGCGCCGCTGGCCAGCTCAGGAAGGCGTCCTTGAACAGGCACACGGCGTCGTAGCTGATGGGGCCGATGACGGCGTCCTGGAAGTCGAGCACGCCTGGATTGGGCCGGCTCAACATGAGGTTCCGCGGCATGTAGTCGCGGTGCACGAAAGTGCGCGGCTGCGCCAGCGCCGACCTCACCAGCAGGCCCAGCGCGCGCTCGAGCTCGCCGGTTTCCTCGCCGCCCAGCGTCACGCCGAGGTGCCGCGGCAGGTACCACTCGCCGAACAGCCGCGCCTCGCGCCACAGCAGCGTGGCGTCGTAGGCCGGCAGGAACGCCATCGCCGCGGCGTCGGCCTGCGCGCGCGCCTGCACGTGCACCAGCGCGTCCACGGCGTCGGCGAACAGGGCGTCGGCGTTGTCCGGGGTCAGCGCGTGCAGGAAGGTCTGGGTGCCGAGGTCGGACAGCAGCAGGAAGCCGCGCGCCAGGTCCTCGCCCACGACCTCCGGGGCGTTCACCCCCCAGCCGCGCAACAGGCGCGCCACGGCCAGGAACGGCCGGCAGTCCTCGCGCTCCGGGGGCGCGTCCATGACGATCCAGCTGCGCGCGCCATCGCGCACGCGGCCCTCCGTCAGACGAAAGTACCTGCGGAAACTGGCGTCGGCGGAGGCCGGCGCGAACTCGATGGCCGCGGCGCGGTCTTCGAGGCCGAGTTGCGCGAGGGCCCAGCCGCGGGCGGCGTCGGCCCGGGGATCGGACGGCTCGCCGGCCGGCACGGGGGAATTCATCGTGGCGCGAAGCATACAATCTCCTTGATACTTTCCGGATGTTCGTCCACGCAATGAACTCGCTGCGGGTCGCCGCGCTGCTCGCCGTGCTGCTGGCGCCCGGCGCGGCGCCTGCGGTGGAGCTGTTCTGCCCGCAGCTGCCCGAGGGCGAGGCGGCCGAACTGCCTGCGCCCGAGGACGGCAAGCTCGTGCTGACCGCCGACCAGGCCGAGCTCACGCAGGAAGGCCTGTCGACGCTGGCCGGCACCGTGAAGCTGGTGAAGGGCAGCAGCCAGCTCGAGGCGCAGGCGCTGTCGTACGACCGGCAGACGCAGCAGGTGAAGCTGGCCGCCGAGTCGGTGTACCGCAACCGCGACCTGGTCGTGCGCAGCCAGAGCGCCGAACTCGACCTCGCCAACGAGACCGGCACGTTCCATGGCACCGAGTTCACGCTGGTCAACCGCGGCGCGCGCGGCGCCGCCGACACCGTGCGCCTGGCCAAGGACGGCACGGTCGACGTGGCGGACGTCTACTACACGACCTGCCCGCCCGGCTCCAAGGCCTGGTTCATCGAGGCCAGCGACATCGAGCTCGACCGCAAGGAGGGGCTGGGACGCGCCAAGCACGCGCGGCTGCGCTTCGGTTACGTGCCGATCCTGTACATGCCGTGGTTCCAGTTCCCGATCGACGACCGCCGCCGCACCGGCGTGCTGTTCCCGACCCTCGGCGACTCCGACACCACCGGCTTCGACGCGCGGCTGCCGATCTACCTGAACCTGGCGCCGAACTACGACATGCTGGTCACGCCGCGCTACATGGCGCGGCGCGGCACGCAGATCGGCACCGAGGGCCGCTGGCTCGTGCCGCACAACACCGGCCGCGCCAGCTACGAACTGCTCGACAACGACGAGGTGACCGGCGAGCGCCGCCGCTTCTTCAGCTTCAACCACCAGGGCCTGGTCAACCGGCGCCTCGCCGCCGAGGTCAAGTACGGCGACGTCAGCGACACGCGCTACTTCGAGGACTTCTCCGGCCGGCTCGAGGCCGCGTCGATCACGCACCTCGAGCGCACTGCGCAGCTCACCTACACGTCGCCCGCCGCCTACACGGTGATGGCGCGCGTCACCGACCTGCAGACCGTGTCGGAGACCGCGCTGCTGAACCCGCTCACCGGCCTGGCCGACCCGAACCTGCAGCCGTACCGCCGGGTGCCGGAGCTGCGGCTCGACGCCCTCACGCGCCAGTCGCGCTTCGGCACGCGCCTGGGACTCGCCGGGCAGTACGTGAACTTCGTGCGCGACCGGCCGCCCGAGGGCCAGCGCGTGGACTTCAACCCGTACCTGCGCTTTTTCACCGACCACAGCGCCTGGTACGCCGCCAGCCAGCTCGACTTCCGCCACACGCGCTACGCGGTCACCGACCCCGACACGACGCTGACGCGCAACCTGCCGCAGTTCAGCGTCGAGGGCGGGCTGCGTTTCGAGCGACTGACGTCGGGCGGCGACCTGCAGACCCTCGAGCCGCGGCTGTACTACCTGAACGTGCCATTCCGCGACCAATCCATCCTGCCGCAGTTCGACAGCGGCGAGCCCGACTTCGATTTCGTGCAGCTGTTCGAGCGCAACCGCTTCTCCGGCACCGACCGCATCTCCGACGCCAACCACCTGGCGCTGGCCCTGACCAGCCGCCTGCTCGACCCGCAGGACGGCACGCAGCGCCTGTCGGCCAGCGTCGGCCAGATTTACCGCTTCGAGGAGACCGGGGTGGCGCTGGCCGACTGCACCGACAACTGCACGGCCGACCGCGGCGGCACCGACTTCATCGGCGAAGTGGACTACGCCCTGCTCGACAGCCTGCGCTTCACCACCACCGGCCAGTGGTCGCAGGACCGCAACCAGATCATCCGTGGCGGCGCGGCCGTGCGCTACCGCTCGGAGCGGCGCCGCGCCGACCTGGCCTACCGTTTCCGCGAGCTGCTGCCGACCGGCGAACCGCTGGAGCAGGTCGACCTGTCGGCGTCCACCCCCCTGTACGGGCCGCTGTCGCTGCTGGGCCGCTGGCGCTACTCCCGCGAGGACGACCGTACCCTGGAGGCGCTCGGCGGCCTGGAGTACCAGACCTGCTGCTGGGCGCTGCGCACCGCCTACCGGCGCTACCAGTTCAACACCGACCAGGACTACACCACCGGCGTCTACGTGCAGCTCGAACTCAAGGGGCTGACCCGGATCGGCGCCGGCTTCGAGGCCTTGCTGCCGGCTCTCGACTAGGCAGTTCTTGTAAACTGGCGCCCCCGCTGTCCCGGACGTTTTCCCATGCGATTCACCCTGCTGCTCCCCCTGGCGCTCGGCCTGGCGGCCACCGCTGCGCGCGCCGAACCGATCGACCGCATCGTCGCCGTCGTCAACGAAGGCGTGGTGCTGCAAAGCGAGCTCGATGGCGCGCTGAAGATGAGCCGCCAGCAGCTCGCCGAGCGCCGCATTGCGGCGCCGCCGGAAGAGGTGCTCCGCACCCAGGTGCTGGAGCGCCTGGTGCTGAACCGCGTGCAGACGCAGCGCGCCCAGGAAGCCGGCATCCGCGTCGACGATCGCGAGCTGAACGAAGTGCTCACCGGCCTCGCGACGCAAAACAAGATGACGCTGGCGGAGTTCGCGGCCGCCGTGCGCAAGGAAGGCATGGACTACGCATCGCTGCGCGAGCAGATCCGCGACGACGTCATCATCCAGCGCCTGCGCGCGCGCGAGGTCGAGCACCGCGTGCTGGTCACCGAGCAGGACATCAACCTGTTCCTCGCCAACCAGAGCCGCCTCGACCGGTCCGAGTACCGCCTGTCGCACATCCTCGTGGCGGTGCCGGACGCCGCGCCGGCCGAGACGCGCGCCAAGGCCCGCGCCAAGGCCGAGGGACTGCTCAAGCGCATCCAGGCCGGCGAGGACTTCGCCCAGGTCGCCATCGCGAGCTCCGACGGCCAGCAGGCCCTCGCCGGCGGCGACCTCGACTGGCGCCAGAGCGGCAACCTGCCCGAGCTGTTCGCCAACGCCCTGCAGGACCTCACGCGGGGCCAGGTCTCGCCGCTGCTCGAGAACGCCTCGGGTTTCCACATCCTGAAACTGACCGACGTGCGCGGCGGCGAAGCCGAGCGCAAGACCGTCACCGAGACGCGCGCGCACCACATCCTGCTGGCGCCCAACGCGCTGCGCACCGAGGAGCAGACCAAGCAGGAGATCCGGCGCCTCCACGACCGCATCGTCAAGGGCGAGGACCTCGGCACGCTGGCCAAACAGGTGTCCGACGACACCGGCTCCAAGGCCACCGGCGGCGACCTCGGCTGGCAGCCGGCCGGGACGTTCACTCCCGAGTTCGAGAAGGCGATCGACGGCCTGCAACCCGGCCAGGTCAGCGCGCCGTTCCGCAGCAACTTCGGCTGGCACGTGGCCAAGGTGGCGGAGCGCCGGACGCGCGACGCGACCGACGAGACGCGGCGCGCGCGCGCCCGCGCCGCGATCCAGAACCGCAAGGGAATGGAGGAATACGACATGTGGCTGCGCCGCCTGCGTGCGGAGGCCTATGTCGAGATCCGCCTCTCCAAGAGTGGCGCCAAGCCCTCGTAGCGCGGCAACGCGCCGGGCGCGGCGCACGGCCGTTCCGCGGCCCGCCGTTGCCAGGCCCGCCGTTGCCAGGTTGTTCGTCACGCCCGGCGAGCCCGCCGGCATCGGCCCCGACCTCGTGGCGCTGGCCGCGGGCCGCCGTCACGGCGCCGAGCTGGTCGCCGTCGCCGATCCCTCGCTGCTGATCCAGCGGGCCCGCGCGCTCAAGCTGCGCCTGACGCTGCGCGAGTTCGATCCGGCCGCGCCGGCCCGCCCGCACCAGCCGGGACACCTGGTCATCGCGCCGGTCGCGCTGCGCGCGCCCGCGCGGGCCGGCCACCTCGACCCGGCCAACGCGCCGTACGTGCTGGAGACGCTGCGCCGCGCGGTCCAGCTGTGCCGCGCCCAGCGCCACTCCGCGCTGGTCACCGGCCCGGTCCACAAGGGCGTCATCAACGACGCCGGCATGCCGTTCACCGGCCACACCGAGTACCTCGCCGGCCTGTGTGGCGCGCCGACGCCGGTGATGTTGCTGGTGTCCGGCACGCTGCGCGTGGCGCTGGCCACCACGCACCTGCCGCTGCGCGACGTGCCGGCCGCCATCACCGCCGAGCGGCTGCGCGCCGTGCTGACCGTGCTCGCAACCGACCTGCGCGCGAAGCTGCGCATCGCCCGCCCGCGCATCCTGGTCGCCGGGCTCAACCCGCATGCGGGCGAAGGCGGCCACCTCGGGCGGGAGGACCTGGAGGTGATCGAGCCGGTGGTGCGCGAGTTGCGCGCCCGCGGCCTGCGCCTGACCGGCCCGCTGCCGGCGGACACGCTGTTCACGCGCGCGCACCTGAAGGACGCCGACGCGGTGCTGGCCATGTACCACGACCAGGGCCTGCCGGTGCTCAAGTACGCCGGCTTCGGTGAGGCGGTCAACGTCACGCTCGGCCTGCCTTTCGTGCGCACCTCGGTGGACCACGGCACGGCGCTCGACCTGGCGGGAAAGCGGGGCCGCGCCGACCCGGGCAGCCTGCTCGCGGCGCTGCGCCTGGCCGCGACGCTCGCGCATGGCTAAGGACGCGCCGCACCGGGCGCGCAAGCGCTTCGGCCAGCACTTCCTGCACGAGCCGGGCGTGATCGCGCGCATCGTGCGCGCCATCTCCCCCAAGCCGGGCGACACGCTGGTCGAGATCGGCCCCGGCCTGGGCGCGCTGACGGTGCCGCTGCTCGAGGCCGCCGGCGCGCTGACCGAGATCGAGCTCGACCGCGACGTGATCCCGCACCTGCGCGCGGCCTGCGGCAACAGCGCCGCGCTCGAGGTGATCCAGGCCGATGCGCTGCGCGTCGACTACACCGAACTTGCCGCCGGGCGCCGGCTGCGCCTGGCCGGCAACCTGCCCTACAACATCTCGACGCCGTTGCTGTTCCACCTGTTCGAGCACAGCGGCGCGATCGCCGACATGCATTTCATGCTGCAGAAGGAAGTGGTGCGGCGCATCTGCGCCGAGCCGGACACGGACGACTACGGCCGGCTCACGGTCACGCTGGCGGCGCGCGCCGAGGCCGCCGAGCTGTTCACGGTCGGGCCCGGCGCATTCACGCCGCCGCCGCAGGTGGACTCGGCCGTGGTGCGCATCACCCCA
>JANNLM010000325.1:0-3248 GCA_031396825.1 Gammaproteobacteria bacterium
GGAGAGCTGCATGAGGGGGCGCGCTAGTTTACTGGTTTTGCAGGCAATTCCGGCCTGCGGGCATCGGGTAAGCTACTGACACAAAAATTTCACATTCGTTGCGGGCGCGCTCATTCGCGCCCCTCACCCGAGGACGCAACCATGTTCAGCCGCCTGATGCCCCGCGAGGGGCGGTTTTTCGAGTACTTCGCCGAGCACGGCGATCAGCTGGTGCTGGGTGCCCGCGAGTTGTGCGCGCTGATGGCCAACGTGTCCGAGTTGCAGGAGCGCAAGCGCAGCATCGAGCGGATCGAGCACGAAGCCGACAAGATTACCCAGCAGACCATGCACCTGCTGCACCACACCTTCATCACGCCGATCGACCGCGACGAGATCCACCAGCTGATCACGCGGATGGACGACATCCTCGACCTGATGGAGGACGTGTCGCAATGCATGTTCCTGTACGACATCCACAGCGTGACGGATGAAGCCCGCAAGCTTGCCGACATCTGCCTGGTCAGCACGGAGAAGGTCAAGGCGGCGGTCGTGCAATTGTCGAACATGAAGAACAGCGAGGCGATCCTGTTGTTGTGCAAGGAAATCGACAAGCTCGAGAGCGACGCCGACCACGTCATGCGCGCCGCCATGGCCAAGTTGTTTCGCGAGGAGGCCGACGTCAAGTACCTCTTCAAGATGAAGGAGATCTACCAGCTGCTCGAATCGGTGACCGACCGCTGCCAGGACGTCGCCAACATCATCGAAGGCATCGTGCTCGAGAGCTGAGCGGCCTGCCATGACCATCGGCATCGAGGTGCTGGTCTTCCTGATCGTGCTGGCGCTGGCGTTCGATTTCATGAACGGCTTCCACGACGCCGCGAACTCGATCGCGACCGTCGTGTCGACCGGCGTGCTCAAACCCTTCGCGGCCGTGTTCCTGGCGGCGGCCTTCAACTTCCTCGCCTACTTCGTGTTCCCGCTGAAGGTCGCGACGACCATCGGCAAGGGCACGATCGACCCGGCCATCGTCGACCATTACGTCGTGTTCGGCGCCCTCATCGGCGCGATCAGCTGGAACGTCATCACCTGGTGGTACGGCCTGCCCTCGTCCTCGTCGCATGCGCTGATCGGCGGGCTGGTCGGGGCGGCGGTGGCCAAGGCCGGCACGGGCTCGCTCGTTTCCTCCGGCCTGATCAAGATCTGCGTGTTCATCGTGGTGTCACCGGCGCTCGGCTTCCTGTTCGGTTCGTTGCTGATGCTGGGCGTGTCGTGGCTGAGCTTCCGCACGCGGCCGCAGAAAGCGGACATGTGGTTCCGCCGGCTGCAGCTCGTCTCGGCTTCCGCGTTCAGCCTCAACCATGGCGGCAACGACGCGCAGAAGACCGCAGGCATCATCTGGATGCTGCTGATCGCCGCGGGCGCGCTCCACGCCGGCGACCCGATCCCGGCGTGGGTGGTGTTCACCTGCTACATCACCATCGGTCTGGGCACGATGTTCGGCGGCTGGCGCATCATCAGGACCATGGGCCAGAGGATCACCAAGCTCAAGCCGGTCGGCGGTTTCTGCGCCGAAACCGGGGGCTCGATCACGATCTTCATGGCAACGCTTGCCGGCATCCCGGTTTCGACCACCCACACCATCACCGGCGCCATCGTCGGCGTCGGGGCGTCGCGCAGGTTGACGGCCGTGCGCTGGGGCGTGGCCGGCAACATCGTCTGGGCGTGGATCTTCACCATCCCCGCTTCCGCTTTCATGTCGGCCGTCGCGTTCGAGGTCGCCAAGCTCTTCTTCTAGGCGTCGCGCCAAAGAAAAAGGGCCGCGATGCGGCCCTTTTTCCTTGCACCTGAAACTTACTGGGCGTGCAGTTTCTTGAAGCGCTCGATCAGGGCGTCGGCCGGCTGCGCCACCATGACCTTCTCGCCGCCGGGTCCGCTGAGCCCCGCTTCGCTCAGACCGGACGCGCTGCCCGTCTGGCGGAAGGCCTCGAGATCAGCCCAGGTGCCGAACACGTAGCAGGCACCCTCGCGGCACACTTCAGCGTAGAAATCCTTCGCGGCGCCCTTGCGCTTGCCGTCGAACATCTCGACCGCGCCGAAGCCGTCCTTCTTCTTGCTTTCCGGGCGCGCGATGCCGAACACCACCGTCTCGCCCTTGGGGCCGCCGCCGATGCGCGTCACGCGCAGCGGCAGCTCGCCGTTGCCCAGGAACTCCTTGAGGTCGCCGGCGTCCGCGATCACGTAGATGCGGCCGTCGCGATGCAGCTCGTAGTAGTCGTCGTTGTTCAGCACGGCCGTGGCGCGCTGGGCCTCGAGGTTCTGGTCGTACATCTTCTCGGCGCCGGCGCCCTGCCAGTGGCCGGTCGCGCCGCAGCCCGCGAGAACGCCGGCCATGGCCGGCGCGAAATACCGAAGTGCCTTCATCTGCTTCCCCGTCTGGTTTGTCTTCATGACCGGACGAAGTCTGGCAGTGCATTGTGACGCTTTCGTGAAGCCGGCCTCCGCCAGCAGCGGAGCGCGGACCGGTTCTTTCATCAGGCTGAAATGCGCGCCGGATACTCTGAAAAGAACATGAAAAACCAAGAGCAGAGCAGCGAACCCCGGCGTTTCCGCACCCTGTGGATTTCTGACGTCCACCTCGGCACCCCCGGCTGCAAGGCGGCCGCACTCGCGGACTTCCTCAAGCAGAACGATTGCGAGCACCTCTACCTCGTCGGCGACATCATCGACGGCTGGGCCCTGAAGTCCGAGTTCTACTGGCCGCAGGAGCACAGCAACGTCGTCCGTCGCATCCTGACCAAGGCCAAGCGCGGCACGCGCGTGACCTACGTCACCGGCAACCACGACGAGTTCCTGCGCAAGTTCGTCGATACGCAGCTGGCGCTGGGCAACATCCAGGTGGTCAACGAGGCCGAACACGAGACCGCGGACGGGCGCCGGCTGCTCGTCACGCACGGCGACGCGTTCGACGTCATCACCCGCTACCACCGCTGGATCGCGCTGGCAGGCGACGTCGTGTATCGCGCGACGATGCAGGCCGGTGAGGTGCTGAATCGCGGCCGCGCGCTGGCCGGGCTCGGCCATTGGTCGCTGGCGGCCTACGCCAAGCGGCGCGTCAAGGCGGCGGTCAACATCATCTCGAACTTCGAGCAGTCGGTGGCGCGCGAGTGCCGCCGTCGCGGCTTCGACGGCGTCATCTGCGGGCACATCCACCACGCCGAGATCCGGAATGTCGACAAGGTCACCTACCACAACTGTGGCGACTGGGTGGA
>JANNLM010000339.1:0-4817 GCA_031396825.1 Gammaproteobacteria bacterium
CTGCACGGCATCGAGCCCGAGCGCATCACGCTCGGCAACGGCAGCAACGACATCCTCGAATTCATCGCGCGCGTGTTCCTGGGGCCGGGCCGCGCCTCGATGTTCTCGCAGCACGCCTTCGCCGTGTACCCGATCGCCACGCAGGCGCAGAGCGCCGAGGCGGTGGTGGTGCCGGCGCTGCCGTCGACCGCCGCGCAGCCCTACGGCCACGACCTGGCCGGATTCACGAAAGCGCTGCGGCCGGACGTGACGGTGATCTTCATCGCCAACCCGAACAACCCGACCGGCACCTGGCTCGAGCCCGCGGCGCTGGAGCGCTACATCGGCTCGGTGCCGCCGCACGTGGTCATCGTGCTCGACGAGGCCTACTGGCATTACCAGGACCCGGCCACCCGGCCCGACGCGCGCGCCTGGCTCGAGCGCTTCCCGAACCTGGTGGTGGCGCGCACCTTCTCCAAGATCTACGGCATGGCCTCGCTGCGCGTCGGCTACGCGCTGTCGCACCCGGGCGTGGCCGACTTGCTCAACCGTGTCCGTCAGCCCTTCAACAACAACAGCCTGGCGCTGCTGGCGGGCGAGGTGGCGCTCGACGACACCGACTTCGTGCGCCGCTCGGTCGAGCTCAACACCGCGCAGCGCGCGCGGCTCGAGCGCGAACTCAAGGCGCTCGGACTGACGGTGCTGCCGTCGCAGGCGAACTTCCTCGCCGTCGGCTTCGGCCGTGACGCCGCGCCGGTCCACCAGGGCCTGCTCGAGCGAGGCGTCATCGTGCGGCCGATGAAGTCCTACGCCCTGCCGCAGTTCCTGCGCGTCACGGTCGGCCTCGAGGCCGAGAACACGCGCTTCCTCGACGCCCTCCAAGCAGCCCTCGCCAAGTGAGCGCGCCGCGACTGGCCGTGATCGGGCTCGGCCTGATCGGCGGCTCGCTGGCGCGGGCGCTGCGCTCGGCGCGCGCCGTCGAAGCCGTCTCCGCCTGGGACGTGGATCCGGTACAGCGCCGCGTCGCGGCCGAGCTTGGCGTGGCCACCGTGGCGGATTCGGCGGCGGCCGCGGTCGCCGGCGCCGACGTCGTCGTGCTCGCCGTGCCGGTGCTGCATACCGCCGAGGCGCTGCGCGCCTGCCTGCCGGGCCTGCGTCCGGGCACCGTCGTCACCGACGTCGGCAGCAGCACCAAGCAATCGGTGCTGAAGGACGTCGCCGCCGTGTGCGGCCAGCTGCCGCCATGGTTCGTCGCCGGCCACCCGATCGCCGGCACCGAGAAGAGCGGCGTCGCCAATTCGCAGGCCGCCTTGTTCCACAACCGCCGCGTGATCCTGACGCCGCATCCGGCGCAGGACGCCGGGGCCCTGGCCACGGTGACGGCGCTGTGGCTCGCGACCGGCGCGCGCGTGGTCCGCATGGACCCGGCCGAGCACGACGCCGTGTTCGCGGCGACCTCGCACCTGCCGCATATCCTGGCGTACAGCTTCGTCGACATGCTGGCCCGGCTCGACACCCGGGACGAGATCTTCCCGAACGCCGGCGGCGGCTTCCGCGATTTCACCCGCATCGCCAGCTCCAGCCCGGAGATGTGGCACGACATCATCCGCGCCAATGCCGAGGCGGTCGGCGGGCTGCTCGAGCGCCAGATCGACGCGTTGCAGGAGGTGCTCGGCCTGATCCGTGGCCAGCGCTGGGACGCCATGAAGCAGCTGTTCGCCCGCGCGCGCGACGCGCGCGAGCGCCACCTGGCGCAGATCGAGTGAGCGCTGCCAACGGCGTGACCTATCGCGTGCAGCCGGGCGGGGCGTTGCGCGGCACCCTGCGCGTGCCGGGCGACAAGTCCATCTCGCATCGCGCGGTCATGCTCGGTTCGCTGGCCGAGGGCACCACCCAGGTCAGCGGCTTCCTCAATGGCGAGGACTGCCTGTGCACGATGAAGGCCTTCCAGGCCATGGGCGTGCGCGTGGAGCAGGACGGCGGCACGGCGCTGACGGTGCACGGCGTCGGCCTCGCGGGGCTCAAGGCGCCGGCCGGCACGCTCGACCTGGGCAATTCCGGCACGTCCATGCGCTTGATGGCGGGGCTGATGAGCGGCCAGAAATTTGCGACCACGCTGACCGGCGACGAATCGCTGTCGCGCCGGCCGATGAGACGCATCATCGATCCACTGGCGCAAATGGGCGCAGCGATCGAAGCCGAGGACGGACATGCGCCGCTGCGCATCGCCGCGAGCAAAGGCCTGAAAGGCATCAGCTACCGCTCGCCGGTGGCGAGCGCGCAGGTGAAATCCGGCGTGCTGCTGGCCGGCCTCTACGCCACCGGCCGCACCGAGGTGGCGGAGCCGGAAGCCTCACGCGACCACACCGAGCGCATGCTGCGCGCCTTCGGCGTCAGCATCGACGCCGAGCCCGGCCGCGCCGCGCTGGCCGGCGGCCAGAGGCTCAGGGGCACGCGCATCGAAGTGCCGGCCGACATCTCCTCGGCCACGTTCTTCATGGTCGGTGCGGCCATCGCCCAGGGCTCGGACGTGACGCTGACGGGCGTGGGCATCAACCCCACGCGCACCGGGATCATCGAAATCCTGCGCCGCATGGGCGCCGACCTCGAGGTCGGCAACGAGCGGGCGCGCGGCGGCGAGCCGGTGGCCGACATCCGCGTGCGCGGCCGCGCGCTGCGCGGCATCGCCATCGACCGCGAACTGGTGGCGACCGCCATCGACGAGTTCCCGGCGGTGTTCGTCGCCGCGGCGTGCGCGCGGGGCCCGACCGAGGTGACCGGCGCGGCGGAACTGCGGGTCAAGGAAAGCGATCGCATCCAGACCATGTGTGAAGGGCTGCGGGCGCTGGGCGTCGCCGCGGAGCCGCGGCCCGACGGTGCGCGCATCAGCGGCGGGCGCCTGCAGGGCGGGCGCGTGGACAGCAAGGGCGACCATCGCGTCGCCATGTCCTTCGCCATGGCCGCGCTGCGCGCCGAGCAACCGGTGACGATCGCCGACTGCGCCAACGTCGACACCTCGTTCCCGGGCTTCGCGCAGCTGGCCGCCTCGGCCGGCTTGGGCATCACCACGGCATGAGCGCCACGAAGAACATCCCGGTCATCGCCATCGACGGGCCCTCCGGAGTGGGCAAGGGCACGGTCGCCCGGGCGGTCGCGCGCCGGCTCGGCTGGCACTTGCTCGACAGCGGCTCGCTGTACCGGATCCTGGCCCTGGCCGCGGAAAAGGCCGGCATCGCCGGCACCGATCAGGCCGCGGTGGCGGCCCTGGCGCCCAGACTCAACATTAAGTTCGAAATTCAACATGATGAAAATGAACGTATTATTGTTGACGGAGAGGAGCTGACCTCGCGCCTGCGCGCCGAGACCACTGGGCAACTGGCCTCCGTCATCGCGGTGCACCCGCAGGTTCGCGCGGCGTTGCTGGAGCGCCAGCGCGCCTTCCGCCGGCCGCCCGGCCTGGTGGCCGACGGCCGCGACATGGGCACCGTGGTTTTTCCGGACGCCGGGCTGAAAATCTTCCTGGACGCCAGCGCCGACGAGCGGGCGCGCAGACGGCTGATTCAGTTGAGAAAAGCCGGGATTGAGTCTAATATCCGCGCCCTTCGCGAAGAGATTCGCGAACGGGATGTGCGCGATCGCAGCCGTTCGGTTTCGCCGCTCAAAGCGGCAGACGATGCGGTGACGATCGACACCACCGAGTTGCCCGTCGATGCCGTGCTCGCGCGCGTCGGACAACTGATCGAGGCCCGGGACTACGCAACGTAGCCCGAAGCCGGCCGGGACGCAGGATGCGACCCGTTACCCAATGACTGCCAGACCAGGATGGAACGGCAGAAGAAGTGCAACGAGGTTTCTTCAGTGACTGAATCTTTCGCAGAACTTTTTGAACAATCCCTGACGGCTGGCCAATCCATGCAGCCGGGCTCGATCGTGCACGCGCGCGTGCTCGAAGTGAAGCCCGACGTGGTCATCGTCGACGCCGGCCTCAAGTCCGAAGGCGTCATCCCGATCATCGAGTTCATGAACGAGGCGGGCGAGATCAAGGTCGCCGCCGGTGATGAAATCGAAGTTGCGCTGGAAGCCATGGAAGACGGCTTCGGCGAGACGCGCTTCTCCAAGGAGAAGGCAGCCCGCATCCGCACCTGGGACAACCTGGCCAAGGCGTTCGAGAAGTCCGAGATCGTGGTCGGCACCATCACCGGCAAGGTCAAGGGTGGCTTCACCGTCGACATCGGCACGGTCCGCGCGTTCCTGCCGGGCTCGCTGGTCGACGTGCGCCCCGTTCGCGACACGACGTTCCTCGAGGGCAAGCCGCTCGAGTTCAAGATCATCAAGCTCGACAAGCTTCGCAACAACGTGGTCGTCTCACGCCGTGAAGTGCTCGAGGCGGAATACAGCCAGGAACGCGATTCCCTGCTGGCCAACCTGCAGGAAGGCGTGGTGCTCAAGGGCGTGGTCAAGAACCTCGTCGAGTACGGCGCGTTCGTGGACCTGGGCGGCGTCGATGGCCTGCTGCACATCACCGATATGTCGTGGAAGCGCGTCAAGGATCCGAGCGAAGTCGTTTCGGTCGGCCAGGAGCTCGAGGTCAAGGTCCTCAAGTACGACCGCGAGCGCAAGCGCGTCTCGCTGGGCTTGAAGCAGCTGGGCGACGACCCGTGGGTCGAGATTTCGCGCCGCTACCCCGAGAAGACCCGCCTGTTCGGCAAGATCACCAACATCACCGACTACGGCTCGTTCGTCGAGATCGAGGCCGGCGTCGAGGGCCTGGTGCACGTGTCCGAGATGGACTGGACCAACAAGAACGTCAACCCCAACAAGGTCGTGCACATCGGCCA
>JANNLM010000349.1:0-4282 GCA_031396825.1 Gammaproteobacteria bacterium
CAACGACTTCGAGCCGGTGGCGCGGCGGCTCCATCCCGAGGTGGCCCAGGCCCTCGACTGGGCGGCGCGCCATGGGGGCGCGCACCATGGGCGCGCCCGCCTGTCCGGCAGCGGCGCCTCGGTCTTCATCGCCTTCACCGCCCGGGACGCCGCCGAGGGCATCCGCTCCCAGGTTCCGGCGGGCTGGCGCTCGTTCGTGGCGCGGGGGCTCAACCGCTCGCCGCTGAAAGCGCGGTCAGTGGCATAATCCGCGCCCGTTGGGAGCGAATGGGGCGTCGCCAAGTGGTAAGGCAGCGGGTTTTGATCCCGCCATTCGGTGGTTCGAATCCATCCGCCCCAGCCACTCTTGGCAGCATCACCGGGTGATCACGTGGAAGGAAACGGAATGGCCGACCGCTCACTGATGCTCTTCTCCGGCAACGCCAATCGCGCGCTGGCCCAGGAGATCGCCAACTACCTGAAGGTGCCGATCGGGCAGGCCACGATCGGCCGCTTCTCCGACGGCGAGTGCCAGGTCGAGATCCTCGAAGGCGTCCGCGGCCGCGACGTGTTCGTGATCCAGCCGTCCGGCGCGCCGACCAACGACAACGTCATGGAACTGCTGATGATGATCGACGCCTTCAAGCGCGCGTCGGCAGCCCGCATCACCGCGGTGATCCCCTACTTCGGCTACGCCCGCCAGGACCGCCGGCCGCGCTCGACGCGCGTGCCGATCTCGGCCAAGGTCGTCGCCGACATGATCGGCGAGTGCGGCGCCAACCGCGTCCTGACCATGGACCTGCACGCCGACCAGATCCAGGGCTTCTTCGACATCCCGGTGGACAACGTCTACAGCTCGCCGGTGCTGCTCGGCGACATCTGGCGCCAGAAGTACGAGGACATGATCGTGGTCGCGCCGGACGTCGGCGGCGTGGTGCGCGCGCGCGCGCTCGCCAAGCGCCTCGACGACGCCGACCTCGCCATCATCGACAAGCGCCGCCCGAAAGCGAACGAGTCCGAGGTGATGAACATCATCGGCGAGGTCAAGGGCCGCGCCTGCGTGCTGATCGACGACCTGGTCGACACGGCCGGCACGCTCGGCCACGCCGCCGCCGCCCTGAAGAAGGAAGGCGCGACCAAGGTCGTCGCCTACGTCACGCACGCAGTGCTGTCCGGCGCAGCGATCAAGAACATCACCAACTCCGTGCTCGACGAGCTGGTCGTGACCGACACGCTGCCGCTGCGCCCCGACGCCGCGGCCTGCCCCAAGATCCGCCAGCTCAAGATCGGCGGGCTGCTGGCGGAAACCATCCGCCGCATCAGCGCGGAAGAATCGGTCAGCTCGCTGTACGTCGACTGAAAAAGGGGACGCAACCCTTTTTCTGGATGGCGTTGGAAAAAGGGTTGCGTCCCCTTTTTCTACGCCGGTTCGGGAACCGGCGCGGCAGCTACCGCCGGCGCCTGCCACTCCCCGATCAGCTTCAGCAGCTTGCGCGACTCGCGCAGCCCCAGCACCGTCGAGGTCGTCATCAGGCCGCCCATCAGCGCGCCGCCCACGCCGGCCGTGACCACGTCCTGCCCGGTCAGGAACAAACCCTTCACCTGTGTCGCCGGATGCAGCCAGCGCTGGCGGAAACGCCCGGTGTCGTGGTCGAGGCCGTAGATCTCGCCGCGGTCGTAGAGGTGGAACCACTCGGTGGACAGCGGCGTCGCCAGTTCGCCGAAGGCGAGCTTGCCCTCGAGCTGCGGCATTTCCTTGTAGAGCGCGGCCAGCAGCCGCTGCGTCAGGCGCTCCTTGAACGTCTCGTACTCCGAGCCGCGCTGCTGCCACGTCGTACCGCGCCATTTCTCGAACCAGTCGTAGCGCGCACCGGTGATGACCTGCACCGTGCTCTTGCCCGCATAGTGCGTGTCCCACTCCGGGTCTTTCGCCGACGGGAACGACACGTAAACCAGCGGGAACGGCGCCTCGGGATCCTGCAGGTAGCGCGCGAGATTGCCGTCGTGGTCCGCTGACGGGTAAATCCACAGGTTGGTCTTCGGCAGCTTGAGTTCGGCTGCCGAGCCCTTGAAGCCCAGGAACAGCGTGAGCGACGAGAACGACGCGCGCACCTGCTTGAGCTTGTCGTCGTAGCCGTGCGCCTTGCGCTGCGCCTCCGGCAGCAGCTGCCCGAAGGTCAGGCGCGCGCCGACCGAGCTGATCACGCGCGGCGCGCGCAGCTCATCGCCGTTCTCCATGACCACGCCGGTGGCGCGACCGTCTTCGACCAGGATCTGCCGGACCCGCGCGTAGGTGAACACCTCGCCGCCGCCGGCGCGGATCACCGGCAGGATGGTCGCGGCCATCTTCCAGGAGCCGCCGACCGGGTAGTTGCCGCCGGCCAGGTAGTGCTTCACCAGCACCGCGTGGATCAGGAAGCTGGCCTGCGACGGCGGCAGGCCGTAGTCGCCCCACTGGCCGGTCAGCACGCCGATCAGTTCCTGGTCCTGCGTCAGCGACTCGAGCACCTCGCGCGTGCTGCGCAGCATTTCCTGCGGCACCAGGCGGTCGCGCACGGCGCCGTAGGCGCGCGCCAGCGGCGCCGGCATGGCCTGGCCGGCGAAGAAGCGCGGCATGGCGCGCGAGACCTTCTGGATCAGCGCGACGTAGCGGTCGATCGCCTCGGCTTCCTGCGGGAAGTGTTTCTTGAGCTCGGCGGCGAAGTTGTCGCGGCCGGCGATGAAGTCGTAGCGGCGGCCGTCGATGATGATGCGGTCGTAGCACGGGTCCATTGGCGCCCACTTCAGCTGGCCGTCACTGATGACGTCGAACAGGCGGCGCATCTGGCTGTGCGGCTTGTGGGTCTCGCCGATGTAATGCACGCCGACGTCCCACTCGAAACCCTCGCGCTCGTAGGAATGGGTGAAGCCGCCCGCGGTGTAGTGCTGCTCGAGCACGCACACCTTGCGGCCGAGCTTGCTGAGCAGCGCGGCACACGTGAGTCCGCCGATGCCCGAGCCGATGACGATGGCGTCGTAATCCTTCGCCACGCGATTCGCGCGGTACCGCTTGCCGATCCTTTCCATGCGCGGACTCTACTCGAAGGAATAGCTCGAGCGATCGGGAGCGAGGTCGCATGGCTACCGGAGGGGAACTGCCGAGCCGGCGGAGCCGGCTGGCAGTCCCCGGAGGAAGCCACGCGACCCGCTCCTTCGAGACAGGGTCACCCCGCTCGCCCCGGGAGCGTGTAGAATGCGCGCCCCGCCATGCCGGTCGCAGGCATGACGGTCTTATAAATCAAGGAGTTACCCGTGAAAGAATCGTTTGTTGTCAACGCGGAACTCCGTACCGACCAAGGCAAAGCTGCGAGCCGGCGCCTGCGTCGTACGGGTAAGGTCCCCGCGGTCATTTATGGAGGCAAGGATCCGGCCCAGCAGCTCGTGCTGAGCCATCACGAGATGGCAAAGCATCTCGAGACCGAAGCCTTCTACTCCCACATCCTCACGCTCAAGCTCGCGGGCAAGGAACAGCAGGCGGTCCTCAAGGACATCCAGCGCCATCCGGCCCAGCCGATCCTGATGCACTTCGACTTCCAGCGCGTGTTCGCCGACGTCGCGATCCGCATGGACGTGCCGCTGCACTTCAAGGGCGGCGAGAAGTGCCCGGGCGTCAAGGCCGACGGCGGCCTGGTCGAGCACACGCTCACGCAGGTCGAAGTCGAGTGCCTGCCGAAGGACCTGCCGGAGTTCATCGAGGTCGACCTGTCGAACATGAAGCTCAACGAGACGATCCACCTGTCGCAGCTCAAGCTGCCGGCCGGCGTGGTGATGATCGAGCTGCGTCATGGCAACGACCAGACGGTCGCCTCGGTCCACGTCCCGCGCGTCATCGTGGAAGAGGCTCCGGTGGCGGAAATCGCGCCGGCCGAAGTCCCGGCCTCGGCGGTCAAGTCGGATGCCGAGCTGGCTGCCGCCAAGGCGGCGGAAGCCGGCGGCAAGCCGGGCGCCCCTGGCGCCAAGCCGGCCGCAGCGCCGGCGGCCGACGCCAAGAAGCCCGAGAAGAAGTAATCAGGGAAATCGGGGAGAGGGGCGCACGCTCCTCTCCCCTTTTCTTTGGTCTTTTTTTTACCCGTGTCCATCGACCTCAAAGCCATCATCGGTCTCGGCAACCCCGGGACCGATCATGCGCGTACGCGCCACAACGCCGGCTTCTGGTACGCCGACGCGCTGGCGTCGGAGTTCGGCGGCAGCTTCCACAAGGACGCGCGCTTCCACGGCCACCTCGCCTCGATCACGGTCAATGACCGCAAGCTCTGGGTGCTGA
>JANNLM010000039.1:0-9252 GCA_031396825.1 Gammaproteobacteria bacterium
CAACGACCTCGACGTCGAGACGTTGCGCGCACTGGAAGAGGCGGTGCTCGCGTTCCCGGGCTGCGTGATGGTGATCTCGCACGACCGCTGGTTCCTCGACCGCGTCGCCACGCACATCCTCGCCTTCGAGGATTCAGGCGAAGTGGTCTGGCACGAGGGCAATTACCGCGAGTACGAGGACGACTTCCGCCGGCGCACGGGCTCCGAGCCCGGCGTGAACCGGCGGGCGAGACACAAGAAATTGGCGTAACGGGTCGCGCCTTAGAGGCGCTCCTACGGCGGAGGCACGTGCCGCGGCGGCCGCGGCTGCGGGCGCTCGTAGAAGTGCTTGCGCGAGCGCTCGACGTTGGCGCGCACCAGCGCCGACCACTCCGGCGTCAGCTCCGGCGCCGGCGCCCGGCGCGCGGCGTAACGCCTGCCGGCCGACTTGGCCAGCGTCAGGATCGGCAGCGTCACCGTGTAGAGGTCGGTGCGGTCGTCCAGTGACGCCTTCGTCTGCGCGAACAAGGGCACGAAGTTGAACGCATCGCTGGCCAGCCCGGTGTAATCGCCCAGGAACAGGCCCAGCGCGTTCGGCGCGATGGCGAGGTCGAACGGCCCGCTGATGCGCCGCTCGTCGAACGCGGTGCCGTCGCTCGACAGCGCCAGCCAGTGCCCGGTCAGCAGGTATTGGTCGCGCCGGTCCTCGTCGCGGAAGTCGTAGTAGCTCACGCCGACCGTGCCGTCGGCCGCGACGTGCACCGCCGGCGTGAAAGCCTGCGCGTCGTTGGGGCTGACCAGCACCGGCGTGTCCCAATTGAGTCCGCCGTTGTCCGAGTGCGCCAGCACCACGCCGTCGACCACGCCCTGGCCCGGCGCCGAGTAGCGCGAGTCCTGCCAGGCGGCCCAGACCTCGTCGCCCGGCCCGACCGCGAACGAGGCGATGATGTCGCCGCCGCGCACCGGCACCTGGGTCACCGGATCGCGCACGCCGACCGAGAGCATCTGCCCGATCTGCACCGGCGCGGACCAGGTCGCGCCCTTGTCGGCCGAGCGGATCACCTTCAGGAACGCCCCGCCCAGCGAGGGCAGCTCGGTGAACAGGTTCAGGACCGTGCCGTCCGGCAGCACGGCGATGACGTTGCCGATGGTCTGCGCGTCGGTGCCGGGGTCGTAGATGGCCCGCGCCGCCTCCCAGGTCGCGCCGCCGTCCACCGTGCGCGCGAAGTACGTCGGGCCGCGGTTCGTGGCCGAGTCGAGGCGGTCCCACACGGCGTAGGCGTAGGCCGCGTCGGTCGGGTCGGCGGTGAGGGAATTCTTGTCGTTGAAGCGCGGGCCGTCGTCGTCGATCAGCGTGATCGGCGCCTGCCAGGTGTCGCCGCCGTCGAGCGAGCGCGCCACGCGCATGGCGCTGCGCGACCCGGTGATGGTCATCGCCATGAAATACGCGATGCCGGTCGGCCCGAAACTGACCCAGGGATCGGTGGCGCGCGCGTAGTCGCCGCCGTCGAGCAGCGAGCCGCCGGTGCAGCGCGAGAACGGCACGGCGCGCTGCGACCAGGTGTCGCCGCCGTCGAAGGACACGCCGGCGAGCAGGCCCCGCGCGCCGCCGCTGGACCAGCGGTCCTGTTGCCAGACGGCGATCCGGTTCTCCGTGTTGCCCGGATTGATGGCGAGGAACGGCTCGACCTCGCTGCCCACGTACAGCGTGCCATTGGTGGCCTGCTGGTCGCAGCCTTGCGTGAACGGCGAGCCGCCCGAGACGGTCGTCAGCGGGACCGGCGCGACCGGCGGCACCCACAGCGGCCCGTCGCCGTCGTCACGCTCGCAGCCCGCCAGCGCCGCCAGCGCCAGTACCCCGAGCCAACCGGTCAGGCGCATTCCAGGAGATCCTTCGTCGCTACGCTCCTCAGGATGACACGCGCTGCGCGCGTGTCATTTATGGGTCTTCAGGAGCGCGGTCACCTTGTCGACATAGCGCTTCATCGCATCGTCGGGCTTGACGCCCTTGAGCTTGGCCCAGGCGTCGTACTTGGCGCGGCCGACCATGTCCAGCATGCCGGGGCGATCGCCCTTGGCGTCGCCGCCGTTGGCCTGCTTGAAGTGCGCGTAGAGGAACAGGAAGTCCTCGTTGCTCGGCCGCTTGCTCAGCGTCTCGACGTCCTTCTTCGCCTGCTCGAACTGCGCCTTGATGTCGGCCATGCCCGTTCTCCCGGTCGTGGACGACCGTTATAGCGGCGTTCAGACCTTGCTGGCAAACACGCGCGGCGGCCCGCCGTTCAGCGGCCATGCCATGCCGAGTTCGACTTCGAAGGCGACGAAGGCCTGGAAGCGCACGCGCACGCCGACGCCGGCGCTGACGTAGACCTTGTCGAGGTTGGCGTCCTGCGGCGCGGCAAAGGCGTTGGCCGCGTCCAGCACGAACAGCATGCGGATGGAGCGGCGCCAAACCGGGCGCAGGTACTCGACGCTGGCGGCGTAGAACGCATCCCCCTTCGCCGTCTCGGGCTCGAACCCGCGCGCGGTCTCGACGCCGCCGATGGGGTAGAAATCGCCACCGTAGATGCCGTCGTGGCGCGCGCGGGCCTCGAACTGCAGGTTCAGGTTCTGGTGCGGCGTCTTGCCGACGCTCAGGTAGCGGTAATACGCGCCGCCATAGCTGGTGACGGCGTAGTCCGAAGCGATGCCCTCCGCCGCGCTCGCGGCATCGACACCCCAGACCACGCCTTCGTCGCTGTAGGGGTTGAAATGCAGGTCTCGATACGAGATGCCCGCACCCAGTGCCAGCGCGTGGCCCTTGGCGGCTTCGAGCGGATCGGTGGGCGCATCCGGCCCGGAATGGACCTCCTCGTTCCAGGTGAGGGCGGTCGCCGCCGTCCAGCCCTGGCTGTTGTGGCCTCCGCTGATCTTGCGCTGCAAGGCCAGCGACACGAACGTGGCCTCCTGCTCGTAGCGCAGCGGCGTGAGGTACGGCGTCTTGAAGTAGCCGGCCCCGAACGAGACGCTGTACTGGTCGTACACGAACGGCGCGAAGTAGCGCAGCTGCGTGCGGGTCATCAGGCCGCGCGTCTCCGGGTCGTTGTCGCCCTCGCTGGGCTGGCGCTTTTCGAAGTACGGCGTGAAGGTGTGGTTCAGACCCCAGACGTTGTCCCACCGCATCTGCGCGCCATAGGCGTAACCGCCGTCGCTGCTGGCGTCGGCGCGTGGCAACGGCAGGATGTAGTGCTTCTCCTTGACCTTGATGACGAGGCGCACGCCGCCCTCCATCGGCTCGATCTCGGCGTCGACCGAACGGAACAACCCGAGGTCCTGTACGCCCTGGCGGCTGCGCTCGATCTCGCGCGGCGCGGCGGGATCGCCGACGTGCACGGACATCTCGCGCAGCATCGTGCGCGGCTGCGTGATCTCGTTGCCACGGAACACGATCTCGCGGATCACCGGCGGCGAGGCGGCGTCCGGTGCCTGCTGCGCTTGCAGGTCGGCCGCGGCGCACATCGCGAGCGCCAGCGCGGCCCGGCGCCAGCGCTCAGGCGCGCTCAAGCGTGATGAAGCTGTAGGCATGGGGGTGGCGCGCGTCCGCGCCATGCTGCACGGCCGCGGTCTGGGTGAACTCACCGGCGTTCCAGTCGGGGAACTGCGTATCGCCCTCCACCCGCGCGTGCACGCGCGTCAGGTGCAGGGTTTGCACGTGCGGCAGCGCCTGGCGATACAGCTCCGCGCCGCCAATGACGACGAGCTCGCCGTCGCGATGCGCCGCCAGCGCGTCTTCCAGCGTCCCGAACACTTCGCAGCCGGGCGGGCGGAACGACCGGTCGCGCGACAGCACCCAGTTGCGCCGGCCCTCGAGCGGCTTGCCGAGCGAATCCCAGGTCTTGCGGCCCATCAGCACGGTCTTGCCGAGCGTGAGCCGCCGGAAGTGCTTGAGGTCCTCCGGCAAGCGCCACGGCAGTTGGCCCTGGCGGCCGATCAGGCCGCTTTCATCCATCGCAACAACCAGGCTGACGTGACGGGCCATGCTCGGGACGCGGGTTCATTCCGGAGGACTCACCGGGCTCAGCAGGATGACAGAAAACCTGGATTCAGAAACGAAACTCGAGGTTCAATTTCAGCACCGGGCCGGGATCGGGCGCCTCCAGCATTTCGACCGTCGCGAAGCCGAGGGGATCGAACGCCGTCGGCCCCGGCGCCGCGGCCAGCCCCGGCGCTACCCTCAACTGGCCCCAAGGGAGCGTGAAGTCGAGCCCATCGTGGTTGCTGAGGATGCCGATCGCGGCGCCCGCGAGCACGTCGCTGGTCCAGTGGTTCTTGGTCTCGACGCGTGACCAGCCGACGTAGGACGCCGCCAGGTACGACGGCGCGCCCCACCCCCAGCCGTACTCCTTGCGGATGAACTCGGCGCCGGCGAACGCGATCGAGGTGTGGCCCGAGGGAAAGGACTGGCCGCCGCCATTGGGCCGCTCGGAATCGACGCTGTATTTGAGGGTGTAGGTCGCCAGTTCGGTGCGGCCGACGGCGAGCATCAGGTCGTGCCGCGGCGAGCCATTCATGTGCATCCAGTCCGTGTCCAGCGCCAGCCCCGAGCCGGTGTAGGGCGACCCGGCGCCGTCGCCTGATTTCTCCTCGCCCAGCAGGAACGTCAGGCCCAGCGCGACCAGGGGAATTCCGACCTGCAGGTAGTCGCCGGTTCGCTCCACCGCCGGATTGGTGTCCCCTTCAGCGGACGCCACGGCCACCGGAGATGCGGGCACGGCCAGCGCCGCGACGATGATCCACTTCCCCGATGCCCTGATCATTGGTATTCCCCGCTCTGGAACATCTCGGAAGGAATCTGGTAGTAGGCGGTGGTCAGGTCTAGCAAGCCACGGTCCTGCGCGATCGGCACGTAGGCGTCGCGGTCGCGTCTCGCGAGCGAGAGCTGCCGGTGGTGCAGCAGGCTGCTCCTGCTGCGATGCAGGCCCAGGATGGCGAGCTCCTCGTCGCGCAGGATCGCCACTTTCTGGTTGTGGTTGAACAACAGCACGCGATGCGGGTCCGGGTGATGCAACACGTCGCGTCCGAAGAACGGCGCCTCGTAAGGCAGGCCCAGCAGCCCGAGCACGATCGGCGCCAGGTCGATCTGGCCGGTGAGCGCCTCGACCTTGCGCGGCGCCACGCGCCCGGGCGCCAGGACCAGGAACGGGATCTCGTAGCTGTACAGCGGAATTTCGGCCGCGCCGTAGACGCGCGCGCCGTGGTCCGCCATCACCACGAACAGCGTGTTCCGGAACCACTCGTGCTTGCGCGCCTCGCGGAAGAACTGGCCGATGGCGAAATCCGCGTAGCGCACGCCAGCCTCGCGCCCGCCGCCCTTCTCCGGCACGCCGGGGATTCCGGCCGGGAACGTGTAGGGCTTGTGATTGGAGGTGGACATGACCAGCGAGAAAAACGGGCGGCCCTCGCGGGCGCGCTGGTCGAAATACTCAATGGCGTGGCGGAACAGGTCCTCGTCCGCCACGCCCCAGATGTTGGCGAAGCCGGGGTCGGCGATGTCGCGCCGGTCGCTGACGGCGAAGCCGTTGGCGCCGAAGTACTCGTTCATGTTGTCGAAGTAGCCGTAGCCGCCGTACAGGAAGCTGGTGTGATAGCCCAGCCCCTGCATCACCTCACCCCAGGTCACGACCGCTTCGCTGCCGGCACGCTTGACCACCGAGTCGCCCGGGATCGGCGGCAGCGACGCCGACATCGCCTCGAGGCCGCGCACGGTGCGCGTGCCGCTGGCATAGGTATGGGTGAACAGCAGGCCCTGCTTCGCCAGCTCGTCGAACTCCGGCGTGAGCCCGCGCGCATCACCGTAGGCGCCGACGAACTCCGCGCCCAGCGACTCTTCCGCCAGCACCACGACGTTGAGCTTGCCGAGGCCCTCCGGCCGCGCCGCGAACCGGCGCGTCACGCCGGTGCGGTTCACCAGCTCGCCGCCGGCGCTGGCGAGGTCGCCCCGCAGGATCGACAGCATGCGGTCGTGTTCGCCGGTGGCGTAGTACGCGCGATAGTCGAGATGGTTGGTGCGCAGCGCGTTGAAGAAACTGCTGGGACCGTTGGCCGTCAGCTCGTTGGCGACGCGGTTGTCGAACACGCTGAGCGCGTCGGTGGGATACAGCCCGATGGCGAGCAGCAGCAGGCCGGCGTGCAGGCCCAGCGCCAGGGCGCGCTGGCGCGGCGCCGCGAGCCGGCGCAACGCCGGGGTCACGAGCCTCCAGACCGGCAGCCACAGCAGCAAGCCGATGAACGCCGCGGCCAGCGCAAGGGGGACCACGGGATAGGATTCCCAGATGTTGCCGAGCACCTCGTGCGGGCTGATCAGGTAATCCACCGCCACGCGGTTGAAGCGGGCGTCGAACTCCTCGAAGAAGAAGTACTCCATCGCGTTCAGGAACACCATGCCGAACAGCGCGACGTACAGCGCGGCCGCCAGCACCACGCGATGCGGACGCGAGGCATACCAGGCCTGCGGCAGCACAGTGAGGTAGAGCGCGAACGGCGCCAGCAGGTAGAGCAACTCGACGGCATCGTTTACGACGCCCAGGCCCAGGATCGCCGGAACCTGGGCGGGCCCGATCCCGGCCTCGCCGCCGAAGTGCAGCCACAGCGCAACGCGCAGGAGCGCCGACGACAGCAGGTACACCGCGCCGAGGACGAGCAGCGGGCGGTAGCGCGGCAGCGCCAAGTCCAGTGTTGGAATCGCCATGCCGGTGATACTGCGGCGGGGCGGATCAAGCGCCGGTCAAGCTACCGTGAGCTTTCTGTTAGCGCGCCTCGGGAGCGGCGGCGAAGCGCACGGTCACGGCAGTCCCATGCCCCTGCGCGCTGTCGAGCGCGATGGCCCAGCCCTGCCGGTCGCAGATGCGCCGGACGATGTGCAAGCCGAGCCCGAGGCCGCCGCTGCGGCTGCCGCGGTAGCCGCGCTCGAACAGCTGCGGCAATTCCTCCGCCCGGATGCCGGCGCCACGGTCACGCACGGTCACGCGCTCGCCGTCCTGCACCAGCTCGACCGCCGTCGTGCCCGCGTGCTGCGCCGCGTTGCCGAGCAGGTTGCCGATCACGATCGCCGCCAGCGCCCGCGGTACCTGCGGCCCGGGCGCGCCCAGTCGCGCCACGGGCGCGGGCCCCGGCAACGCGGCGACCGCTTCCTCGGCGACCTGCCGCAGCGGTACCAGCGCGGCCTCCTCGGCAGGCTCCGTCTCGCGCGCCATCACCAGCAGCGCCTGCGTCGTGGCCTGCATCTGCTGCGCGGCGCGCGCGACGCGCTCGACGGCCGGGCGCAGCGCGTCCGGCAGCGCGGCATCCCCGGCCAGGCGCTCGGCAGCCGTGGCCATCACGGCGATGGGCGTGCGCAGTTCGTGGCTGGCGTCCTCGGTGAAGGCGCGCTCGCGCTCGATGAATTCCGCCAGGCGCGCGAGGTAATAGTCGAAGGCCGACGCAATGATCCCCAACTCGGCGTCGGGAAAACGCGGCGCCAGCGCAGCCACCGGCTGGCCTGGATCCAGCTCCTTGATGTCCGTCGCGAGCCGCGCCACCGGCGCCAGCACGACGCTCGAAAGGCGCCAGCCGAGCACCGCGGCGAGCAGGGTCGCCAGGACCACGCCGGCGATGAGCACCACGGTCAGCCAGTACTCGCGCTCCTCGACTGCCGTGATGTCGTAGGTCAGGTAGAAGCGCTTGTCCTGCAGCGTGAAGTTGGCGACCTGGTAGTTGCGGCCCTCCATCAGCACGTCGTGCCAGATGCCCGGCGGCAGGTCCCGCAGCTCGGCCGGCAAGCTGTTGACGTCGGCAGGATCCACGACGTAGCTGCGCAGCTCGCTGGAGCGCGGCGGCAGCTGGCTCTGGTCTTCGCGGTACAGCCGCGCGTACTCGTCCACTTCGCGTTGCATCAGCTCGAGCAGCAGGTTGTCCTCGACGTACTCCTGGGTGACCCAGAGGCCCACGGCGCTGAGCGAGCTGATCACCAGCACCAGCCCGGTGCAGGCCAGCGTGAAGCGCAGTTGCAGGCTAGGCCGCATCGGGCACGCGGATCTGGTAGCCGATGCCGTGCATCGTGTGCAGCAGCTTGACCGGGAACGGCTTGTCCACCACGGCGCGCAACGCGTGCAGGTGCGTGCGCAGCGCATCGCTCTCGGGCGGCAGGTCGCCCCACATCGCCATCTCGATCTCGCGGCGCGGCAGCACGCGCGGCGAAGCCCGCATCAGCAGGATCAGCAGCTTCAGCGCGGTCGGCGGCAGGGCGAGCGTGGCCTCGCCGCGCCGCACCTGCAGCGTATCGACGTTGACGCTGAGGTCGCCCACGCGCAGCACGACGCCGTCCCCGCCCTTGCCGCGGCGGACCAGCGCCTGCAGCCGCGCCTCCAGTTCCTGCAGCGCGAAGGGCTTGACCAGGTAGTCGTCGGCGCCGACGCCGAAACCGCCGAGCTTGTCCTGCAGCGTGTCGCGCGCCGTCAGCATCAGCACCGGCACGCGGCTGTGCGCCTCCTCGCGTAGCTTGCGGCACAGCGTGAAGCCGTCCATGCCCGGCAGGCCGATGTCGAGGATGATCGCGTCGTAGGTGTTGACTACGGCGAGGTGCAGGCCGGTTACGCCGTCGCCGGCGGCGTCCATGACATGGCCGCGGGCCTCCAGGTGCTCGCAGATGTTGGCTGCCAAGTCCTGATTGTCCTCAATCAGCAGCAGGTGCATGTCGCGGATCCCACAAGCGCCGACGATACAAGGCAGTGTACGCGCCCAGCGCTACCGCCCAGGCGATGGCTGCCGACGCGAGGTCGTGCGAAGGGACGTGCATGCCGCGCGCCCATTGCGTGGCCGCGAACGCCAGCCCGAGCCCGACGGCGACGACCAGGCCCACCCAGCGCATCGCGGCGCGGCGCTCGCCCAGCAGGAAGTACAGGGCGACGAGCGAGAGAGCGGCCGACGAATGCCCCGCCGGAAAACACTGGCCGCCCCGCCGATGCGAGCCGCCGTACTCGGCGAGGTCCCGCGCACATTCCACGCGCGTCGCGTGCTTGCCGAGCGAGACCAGCGACGTCGTTAGCGCCAGGCAGACCAGCAGGTAGGACGCGGGCCGGCGCCAGCGTCGCAACGTCAGCAGCGCCAGCGCCGTCACGACGACAGCCGCGATGAACAGGCGCTGCGCGCCGTGCAGCGCGCGGCCCGGCGGCCCGTCGAGCAGCCAGGTTTGCCCGTCGAGCAGCCAGGTTTGCCCGGCGGAGTCGTAGAAGGCGCCGGCGACCGCCCGATCCCAGTTGC
>JANNLM010000061.1:0-3257 GCA_031396825.1 Gammaproteobacteria bacterium
TCCGGTGAGCGCGTGCCGCAGACCATGCAGGGCGGCACGCTGGTCGCGGTGGCCAAGTACACGCTGAACAGCTGCTACCAGCCCGATCTGTCCGGTGACTACGCGGGCCGTTTCGATACCGGCGAGATCCTGCCGCCGGCCAACTGCTCGTTCCAGCAGTACCTCGCCGGCGAGGAGCAGATCGCGCAGTCCGCGGCGATCCTGGCGGCAAGCCTCGATACCGCCACGCCCACCGAGTTCAGGTTCGATTTCTCCAGTCAGCCAATCCCCGTGAATGCGCGCGACCTGCGCATCCAGGTTGTCTACACCGGCACGCTCGGCGCCGAGCAGGACGCCATCGCCTTTGGCGGCCGCGACATTTCCGAGCCGACGCACATCGTCATCTATAACAATACGGACTACTTCGCCGTGGACGGCAAGCTCTACACGCCGGCGCAAATCCGCTCGACGCCCGCGCTGGCGCAGCGCGTCGCGGGCTTGAACATCGATCCCAGGCCGCTGACTTCGGTCGCCCTGTCCGCGGTCAGCGGCAAGCCGATCGTCGGGCCCTCCGGTACCGTCGCCGTGAACGGCTACATCCGCGTGGCGGTGCTGGCGGAGAAGGACCAGCCGCTCACCGTCAACGTGCTGTCGCGGCTTGAGGGCGCCGGTTTCTCGGAATCCTCGTTCGCCGGCGTGCCGACCGCTGTAATCGACCTGCGCAATCCGGACGGCTACATCACGGCATTCGGCATTTTCCGCGGCCCGCGCGGCCATTTCTTCGACGCCGTCTTCAAAGCCAACTCGACCGCGCCGGTGTCCGGCGAAGAGTTGACCTTGATGAGCGCGCGCATGGTCGCTGATCCGGGCCCGACCCAGATCCCGGTGAGGTACTGAGCCATGACGCGCACGACGCTGTTCTGGCTCGTAGCCGGCGTCACCGCCACGGTGGCGGCGGCCTGGTGCCTGGCGCTACTCGAGGGCCGCGGTGTCGAGCCCGTAGCCGACGCCGTAGACGCTGCGAATCGCGACACGGCCGCTCAGGTGCTCCCCGAGCTTGCGCCGCAGGTTCTTGATGTGCCCGTCGATGTTGCGTTCGTACCCGGAAAAATCCGTGCCCTTGACGCGCTCGAGCAGGGCGCCGCGCGACCACACCCGGTGCGGTTGCTCGACCATCGCTGCCAGCAGCTCGAACTCGATGGGAGTCAGCGTCAGGGCGATGCCGGCGACGGAGGCCGCGTGCGACGCCCGGTCGAGCTGCAGCGTGCCGATGCGCACTGCGCCATCCGGGCCGGGCTTGGGGTCCAGGCGCCGTAGCACGGCCTTGGCGCGCGCCACGATCTCGCGTGGCGAGAACGGCTTGCACACGTAGTCGTCGGCGCCAAGCTCCAGCCCGACCAGGCGATCCACTTCCTCCACGCGCGCGGTGAGCATGATGATGGCGGGCGTCGGGCCCTTGGCGCGCAGCGCGCGGCACACCTCCAGGCCATCCTTGCCCGGCAGTTGCAGGTCCAGGATCACCAGCTCGGGCTTGTGGCGCGTGACGAAGGCTTCGGCCTCGTCGCCGCGGCTGAGCGTATCTACGCGAAAGCCGGCCTGCGTGAAGTAGTCGCGCAGCAGCGCGGCGATCTTGGGTTCGTCTTCGACCACCAGGACATGCGAACTCATGAGTCGCGGCCATGGGCCGCTCCCACAAAGCGCGGGAGCCGAATCACGATCTCCAGCCCGCCCGCCGCCGACAGCTGCGCAGCGATCGTGCCGCCATGCGCCTCGACGATCGACTTGCAGATCGACAGCCCCAGGCCCGCGCCGCCGCTGGCGCGCGCGCGAGCAGCCTCGACGCGGTACAGGCGGTCGAACAGCCGGGGCAGGGCCTCGGCCGGTACGCCGGGCCCGCCGTCGGCCACGGTGAGCACTGCCTGCGTGCCATCCGCGCGCGCAGTCACGACTACCGGCCCCGGCGCGCTGGCATGGCGCAGGGCGTTCTCGATCAGGTTGGCCAGCACCTGCTCGATGCGCTGCGCATCCACATTCGCCGTGAGCCCGGGCGCAGCATCGACCTTGAGCTCGAAGCCGCGCGCTTTGAGGCGCTCGCGGAAACGCTCGGCCGACTGCTGCGCGAGCGCCGCGAGGTCGTTCTGGGTGAGGTTCAGGCGCAGCCCGCCGGATTCGGCCAGCGAGACCAGCTGCAGGTCGCCGATCAGGGTTTCCAGCCGCCCGACTTCCTGGCGCAGCGAGCGGATCGCGCCGCCATCGGCTGGCCGCAAGCCGTCGAGCAGCGCTTCCAGCTCGCCGCGCAGCACCGCCACGGGCGTGCGTAGTTCATGTGAGATATCGGCAAGCCACTGGCGCTGGCGGCCGTCGTAGCCCTCGAGCGAGCGGGCCAGGCGATTGAAGTCGGCGGCCAGCGTGCCGAGTTCGTCGCGCCGGTTCTCGGGCAGGCGCGTGGCGAACTCGCGTCGCGTCAGCGCGGCGGCGCCGCTGGACAATTGCCGAATCGGACGCACGATAAGCCCGGTGATCAGCAGGGCGAACGCGGCGGCAATGGCCAGCGCCACCGGCGCGATGCGCCAGACGTGCATGAGCTGCTGGTGCGCGAACTGGATCTGCTCGGGGTGGCGCGGCGCGCGCGGCCACACGATGTACCCGATGGTGCGCTCCCCGACTTCGATCGGCTCGCGCAGCACGCCCTCGGGCAGCTCGCGCGCCCCGCGCAGGAAGTGACCCTCGGCGTCCTGCAGTTGCAGGGGCGGGCGCGAGATGTGGCGGCGCACGACCACGCGCTCGCCGCCTTCGAGCTCGCTGTCGGATTCGTGTTCCGGCGGGGGCAGGTGCAGCTTCTTCTCGAAGCGCCGGCGCTGCGCGAACTCGTCCCAGGCCTGCGTCAGGTCCTCGCCCTTGCCGACCGCCGTGCCGAGCTGCTCGGCCAGCTGCTCCATGCGCTCACGCTCGCGCGCTTCCAGGAACTCGGCGAAGCCGCGCACCGACAGGTTGCGCGACAGCATGAGCACGCCCGCCACCACGGCGGAGGCCGCGAGCAGTTGCAGCAGGAACAGCTTCCAGAACAAGCGCATGGGCGTAGTTTAGGCGGGGCGAGCCGCAGGCGGCTCACTCGCACGAAGTCCGCGCGCGTTCCACATGGTTTTCACACATTTGCTCCCTAAGCTGGATCCCAGTCGCGGCATGGTGCCGCGCACGACGAACAGGAGATGCAGATGAAGATGAAAGCGTTGATGGCGGCGGTGGTCGCGCTCGGCGTGGCGGGCATCGCCATGGCC
>JANNLM010000072.1:0-12524 GCA_031396825.1 Gammaproteobacteria bacterium
TCCAGCTGCTGCGCCCACTGCCCCGTCGCCGCGAGGCTGTTCATCCGGGCGCGATGCAGGTAGGCGCGCTGGCCGGCGGTGAAGTTTTCCTTGCGGCCGGACCAGGCCTTGAGCGCCGCGGCCTGGAGCGCGCGGCCGTACGAGAACGACAGCGGCCACGGCCCGCCGCCGAGCTTGTTCATCTCGTCGAGGTGCGCGGTGGCGTTCTCGTCGGACTGGCCGCCCGACAGGAACGCGATGCCGGGCACCGAGGCCGGCACGTAGCGCTTGAGCGTGCGCAGCGTCGCCGCCGCGACCGTCTTGCGGTCGGCCTGCACGCTGCACTTCTTGCCGGAAATCACCATGTTCGGCTTGAGGATCATGCCCTCGAGCACGACCTTCTGGCGGTACAACTCGTCGAACACGGTCTGCAGCGCCACGGCGGTGACGTCCTCGCACACCTCGATGGTGTTGTCGGCGTCCATCAGCACTTCCGGCTCGACGATCGGCACGATGTCCTGTTCCTGGCACAGCGCGGCGTAGCGCGCCAGCGCGTGGGCGTTGGTCTCGATGCAGTAATCGGTCGGGATGTTCTTGCCAATCGTGATGACCGCGCGCCACTTGGCGAAGCGCGCGCCGGCTTCCTTGTACTTGGTCAGCCGTTCACGCAAGCCATCCAGACCTTCCGTAATGGTCTCGCCCGGAGCGCCCGCCAGGTCCTTGGCGCCCTTGTCCACCTTGATGCCCGGGATGACGCCCTTGTTGGCGAGCAGCTTCGGGAACGGCGTGCCGTCGGCCGCCTTCTGGAACAGCGTCTCTTCGTAGAAGATGACGCCGCTGGTGTACTTCTCCATGCCGTCGGCGCTGAACAGCATGTCGCGGTAGGCGCGGCGGTGCTCCTCGGTGTTCTCGACCTTGATGCCGTCGAAGCGCTTGCCGATCGTGGCCGTGCTCTCGTCGGCGGCCAGGATGCCGCGGCCCTTGGCGACCATGCCGAGCGCGGTGTCGTGCAGCGTGTTCACGTTCATGACTCGACTCCAGGAAGCAGGATTGAAATGTCCGATGGTTGAGTGGCGGAGAGGGAGGGATTCGAACCCCCGGACCCTTTCGGATCAACGGTTTTCAAGACCGCCGCATTAGACCGCTCTGCCACCTCTCCGTTTTCGCGGAGGGCGCAAAGGATAGGGCCTCAGCCGGCTTTGCGCACCTGCCGGCGGCCCACAGGGAAGTACTCGAAGCCGTATCCGGCGAGCAGTTCCGGGTCGTACAGGTTGCGGCCGTCGAAGATCACCGGCGCCTTGAGCAGGCGCTTGAGCTCCGGGAAGTCCGGGCTGCGGAACTCGTTCCACTCGGTGACGATCACCAGCGCGTCGGCGCCGCGCGCGGCCGCGTCCGCGCTGTCGCAGACGGTCACGCCGCGCTGGCGGGCGAAGCGTGCGCGGGCCGCGTCGCCGGCCTCGGGATCGTAGGCGCGCACTTTCGCGCCGTCGGCGAGCAGGCCCTCGATGACGACGAGGCTCGGCGCCTCGCGCATGTCGTCGGTGCCGGGCTTGAACGCCAGGCCCCATAGCGCGAGGGTGCGCCCCTTCAGGTCGTCGCCGAAGTAGCGCCGCACCTTGTCGTAGAAGCGTTCCTTCTGCCGCTGGTTCAGCGCGTCCACCGAGCGCACCAGGTCGGCCGAATAACCGGTGCCGTCGGCCGTGCTCGCCAGTGCCTTGACGTCCTTGGGGAAGCACGAGCCGCCGTAGCCGCAGCCGGCGTAGATGAACTGGAAGCCGATGCGCGAGTCCGAGCCGATGCCGATGCGCACCTGCTCGATGTCCGCGCCGACTTCCTCGGCGATGTTGGCCATCTCGTTCATCAGGCTGATGCGCGTGGCCAGCATGGCGTTGGCGGCGTACTTGGTCAGCTCGGCCGAGCGCGTCTTCATGACGATCAGCTTGTCGTGGTTACGGTTGAACGGCGCGTAGAGCTCGCGCATCAGCTTCAGCGGGCGCGGGCTGTCGGCGCCGATGACGATGCGGTCCGGCTTCATGAAATCGTCGACCGCGGCGCCTTCCTTGACGAATTCGGGGTTCGAGATCACGTCGAAGGGATGCCTGACCCGGCGGCGCTTGAGCTGCGCGGCGATGGCGGCGCGAACCTTGTCCGCCGTACCGACCGGCACGGTCGACTTGTCGACGATCACGCGGTAGCCGTCCAGATGCGTGCCGATGGTCTTCGCCACGGTGAGCACGTAGGAAAGGTCGGCCGAGCCGTCCTCGCCCTGTGGCGTGCCGACGGCGATGAAGATCAGCTGCCCGTGGGCGACGCCGGCCGCGGCGTCCGTAGTGAACTTCAGGCGCCCGCCCCGGGCGTTGCGCCTGACCAGTTCGGAGAGCCCCGGCTCGTAGAAAGGGACCTTGCCCTTGCGCAGCGTGCGCACCTTGGCCTGGTCGGTATCCACGCAGACGACGTGGTTGCCGCGGTCGGCGAAACAGGCCGCCGTGACCAGCCCTACATAGCCGCTACCGAAGATCGTCAGGCGCACGCGATTCGGCGTTTGGCGGCGACGGGCGCAGGCGCAGCAGCAGGTACGCAGCGGTCGAGTAGACCAGGATGCCGATCGGCAGCCCGGAGAAGAACGCGAGCATGCCAACGGTCTCGCTCTCGCACAGGAACTCGCCCTTGAAGACCACCCAGCACGGCAGCACCATCTGCGCCACGTAGGCCTGCCAGTACAGGGCGTACGACAGGGCCTCGGCCTGGGCCTCGGCCGCGACGTAGCCGAGCCCGAACAAGGCCAGGGTCAGGGCGGTACCGATGGCGAGCGACAGGCCGAAAGTCTTCAAGCGGGTGCTCTTCTCTCTTGTGTTTGGTGCCGGCGGAGGGACTCGAACCCCCGACCCACGCATTACGAATGCGTTGCTCTACCAACTGAGCTACGCCGGCGGGGGCGCGAAGTATACTGACTCCATGACGCGTTTTGGCTGGGTGCTGATGGTGGCCCTCCTGCCGGCGGTGGCAGGAGCGCAGGCCTACCGCTGGGTAGACGAAAAGGGGCAGGTCCACTACTCGCAGGTCCCGCCGCCGGGCAAAGCCGCCCAGCCCGTAGGCCCGCCACCCCCGCCCTCGGCGGCGCCGAACCAGGACTCGCTCAATCGCTCGATGGCCGAAAGCCAGGAAGGCGAGTCCGAGCGCCAGAAGGACACCGATCGCGCCTTCCAGCAGCAGGCCAACGTCGAGGCCCAATGCCGTCAGGCCCGCGAGCAGCTCGCCTACATGGAAGCCAAGACTGCCCGGCGCCTGGGCACGACCGACGAGAGCGGCAACGTCTCGCGCGTCACCGAGGAGCAGTTCCAGGCGCGGCGCGCCGAGCTCCAGCAGGCCATCGCCGAACGCTGCGGCTGACCCCGAAGTCCGACGAGTGCGCCGGATTCCCCGGCCCAGCGGTCGGGTTCCCCGCCGATTCCGGGCGGCCGAGGCGCTAAAGTTCCGCTGGGTAATCTCGGCCGTCGCAAAAAAAAGGGGAGCACGTGAAGCACATCAAGGGATTCACGCTGATCGAGCTGATGATCGTCACCGCGGTGATCGGCATCCTGGTCGCCATCGCGTATCCGTCGTACCAGAACTCGCTGATCAAGGGGTCGCGCGCATCCGCCAAGTCGTACCTGCTCGAGGTGGCACAGAAACAGCAGGGCTTCCTGATGGACAATCGCGCGTACGGCACCAAGGCCGAGCTCGAAGGCGCCGGCCTCACCGCGCCCAAGGACTTCACCAACTTCTACACGCTGACGGTCACCCCGGCAGACGGGCCGCCGCCGAGCTTCACCGCGAGGGCCACGCCGAAGGCCGGCACGCGCCAGGACGAGGACGGCTGGCTGGAAATCAACGAGACCGGCAACAAGACTTCCGAAATTGCGGGCAAGTGGTAGGCGGCGATGCGGCGCGGTAACGGCGGGTTCACCATCATCGAGATGATGAGCGTCGTCACGATCCTGGCCATCCTGGCGGCCGTCGCGCTGCCGAGCTTCGGCTACCTGGCCGCCAGCACCAAGGTCAAGGGCGCCACGACCGAGCTGTACCTCTCGATGATCCGCGCCCGGTCCGAGTCGGTGAAACGCAACCGTGCGGTCGCGGTCGTGGCGACGTCCGGCGACGAGGACAACTGGGCGTCCGGCTGGCGCGTCATTTCCGACGGCAACAACGACGGCGACTTCACCGACCTGCCCACCCCCGACCGCATCGTCTATGAACAGAGCGAGCTGCGGCGCGTATCGATCACGATGGCGGCCGACACCGTCGTGTTCCGGCCGAACGGCCGCATCTCCGGCACGGCGCCGGAGTTTTCCGTCACCGCCGAAGACCAGGACCGCAAGGTCGACCTGATGCGCTGCGTCGAGACCGACCTGACCGGCCGGCCGTACGTCAAGCAGGAGGCGTGCTGAACATGGACACGCGCGCGCGACTCGCTGCAGGCTTCACGCTGCTGGAGATCCTGATCACGCTGATCATCCTGGCCGTTGGCATGCTCGGCCTGGCCAACCTGCAGTCGAAGATCCACGTCACCGAGGTGGAGTCCTACCAGCGCGCGCACGCCGTGCTGCTGCTGCAGGACATGACCGACCGCCTCAACAGCAACCGCTCGACCGACGCGACCGAGGCCTACGCCAGCGCCACGGTGCTCGGCACCGAGACGAGCGAAGACTGCGACGCTTCCACGCTCGCGGCGATCACGCCCGCCACGGCCCGGCTCGCCGCGACCGACCGCTGCGAATGGAGCACGGCGCTGCTGGGCGCGTCGGAGAAGCGCGGCAGCACCGCCTCGGGCGGCATGATCGGCGCGCGCGGCTGCATCGAGGAGCTGCAGGCTCCCGACAACACGGCCGGAGTGTGCGCGCCGGGGATCTACCGCATCACCGTCGCCTGGCAGGGCCTGCACAAGACCACGGTGCCCGCGCTGGACTGCGGCAAGGACCAGTACGGCGGCTCCGCGAACGAAACCATGCGGCGCGTGATCTCGACCACGGTTTCCATCGGCCTGCCGCGGTGCACCTCGCCATGACCCGCTCCCGGCTGTCCGGCTTCACGCTGATCGAGTTCATGATCGCGATGACGCTGTCCCTGCTCGTACTGGCGGCGCTGACCGGTGCGTTCGTGGCCAACAGCCGCTCGCGCACCGAGATCGAGAGGGCCAACGAGCAGATCGAGAACGCCCGCTTCGCGCTGCAAATCCTCAGCGACGACCTCGAAATGGCCGGGTTCTTCTCGCACCTCGACATCGACCTCGCCATGACCGCCGACACGCCGATGGTGGCGCCGACGGCCAAGCCCAATCCCTGTGCGGTCACCGTCGCCAACCTGGCCGCGGCCCTGCCGATGCACGTCCAGGGCTATGACGACGTCGCGACGCTCGACTCCAACCTCGACGACTGCCTGGCCGACCTCAAGGCCGGCACGGATATTGTCGTCGTCCGACGCACCGCGACCTGCGTGGGCGGCACCGCGAACTGCGCAATCGTCGCGGGCGCGCCCTACTTCCAGGCCGCCCTGTGCGACACGCAGCTCGGTTCGCTGAACGCCACCGAGTACTACCGCCTGCTGGCTTCCACCGGCACCTTCAATCGCACCAAGCGCGACTGCACGACGTCGGCGGAAAGGCGCCAGTACCTGGTCCACGTCTATTTCATCGCCAACAACGACCAGGCCGGCGACGGCCTGCCGACGCTCAAGCGCGCCGAGCTCGGCGCCACGGGCGGGGCAATCGCATTCACCACCGTGCCGCTCGCGCACGGCATCCAGGACCTGCAGCTCGAATACGGCGTGGACACCAGCGGCGACGGCGCGCCGGACATCTACACGGCGAGCCCGGACACGTACGACGCGCCGGGCGGCGCGACCGGCACCTTCGACGAGTGCAGCGACCACACCGCGGAGTGCATCAGCAACTGGCGCAACGTGATGTCGGTGCGGCTGAACGTGCTGGCGACCAATACCAGCGAGACGCGCGACTACGCCGACACCAAGGTCTACACGCTGGGCCTGAACGACGACGGCACCGACCACTGCGCGCTCGATGACGACGACGACGGCACCTGCGAGGCGTTCGGCGACGGCTTCAAGCGGCACGTGTACCAGACGTCGGTGCGGCTGAACAACCCGGCCGGGAGGCGCGAGTCATGACGAAGCGGGGCACTCAGCGCGGCATGGCGCTCATCGTGGGCCTGATCCTGCTCGCGCTCATGACCGTCATGGCGATCACCGGCTTCAACATCGGCCGCACCAGCCTCGACATCGTGGGCAACATGCAGGGCCGCCAGGAAGTGATTGCCGCGGCCAACAGCACGATCCAGGAGGCCATCAGCACGACGCGGTTGTTCCAGGCGCCGACCGCGATCTTCCTGGCCCCCTGCTCCGGCGCTAACACGCGCTGCTTCGACACCAACGGCGACGGCACCGACGACATCGAGGTCGAGCTGACGCCGACCCCGGTGTGCATCCAGGCGCAGACCATCCCGAACGCCGCCCTCAACCTGGCGGACGCCAACCAGTCCGGCTGCGCCACCGGCGTCGGCCAGACCTTCGGCATCGAGGGCACGGCCACCGGCAGCTCGCTGTGCGCCAACAGCGTCTGGGAGATCACCGCGGTCGCCACCGACCTGGTGACCGAGGCGGAAGTCGTCGTCACCCAGGGTGCCGCGGTCCGCGTCTCGACCGACGACATCGGCACGAATTGTCCATAGGGGCATCCCATGCGTAACCGGAAACTTTCCCGCTCCCTCACGCTGGCGCTCACGGCCGGCCTGGTGTTCTGCTCGTTCCAGGCCAGCCCGGAGGACATCGACATCTTCTCGGTGGACGAAAGCAACATCGTCGCGCGGCCCAACGTGCTGTTCGTGCTGGACAACAGCGCCAACTGGTCTCGCTCGTCGCAGCAGTGGCCCGGCGGCGAAGACCAGGGCCAGTCCGAGGTCAGCGCCATCAAGACGGTGATCAACGAGCTCGACGACAGCATCAACGTCGGCCTGATGGAGTTCATTACGGGCGGCAACTCGAGCGACGCCGACAGCGCCATGATCCGCTTCCACATCCGGCCGATGACGGACGCGAACAAGCTGACGCTGGGCAACCACCTCGACACCATCTACAACAACATCAATTCCCCGGACGAGAAGCGCAGTTCCGGCATGCCGTACGGCAACCTGTTCTGGGACGTCTACAACTACCTGGGCGGGCTCGGCGCTTCCAACGCCGGCGCCGGCACGGTCGACGCCAAATCGGACGACAGCGCGTACACGACCAAGCATTCGGTGTTCAACTCGCCGCTGACCTCGGCCGATACCTGCACGCGCACGGTCGTCGTCTTCCTTGCCAACAACGTTTCGTCCGGCCCGACGGCTGATTCGACCGCCAACGTCAACGCGCTGAAAGCCGTGGCAGGCGGCGGCACCGCCGGCAACGCCGCGGTCGTGCAGATCCCGTTTGCGACTTACGCTGTGACGACCACTGCCGCCGTCGACAGCACCGGCTACTCGACCGCCTGCTACGCCAGCGCCGCGGCCTGCACCACGGCGCTGACGACGCGCGACGCCGACGCCAATGGCGTCGCCGACTGCACCGACGACGGCTACACCAGCTGCTCCTGCAACTCGGCCGATTTTGTCGCGTGCCCGTCGACGCACTGGACCGTGGTCGGCAGCAACACCACCAGCGCGAATACCGTCCTGTCCGGACCGACGACGACGAGCCAGACCGGCCAGAGCACCGGCGACATCGTGCAGACCTGCAAGAACGCCAGCCAGGGCGCCGCGCTGAACCCGACCAGTTGCCCGGCCGGGACGGACGTCACGCAGCTGAACACGCCGGCTGCCGGCCAGTCCACCCGCACGCAAACCGCGTGGAGCAGCTGCTCGTACGTCTCGATTGGCGGCACCGGCTGCAGCGGCGGCAAGCTGAACTACGAAAAGCACGGCACCAAGGCAACGACCGTCACGGTCACCCAGACGACGTCCAGCACCGCGCTGACGCCGCTGGGCAACTCCGCGGCCTGCTACAACGATACGTCGAGCTGCTCGGCCGTCAGCGGCGGCTTCGCCTGCCCGGCCGGGACCTACAACAACGGCTGCACCTGCACCGCCGCCACGGACACGACCGGCTGCCCCGGCGGCTCCACCTCGAAGTTCATGGAGCGCGGCAACTACAACATCATCGCCGCGAGCCAGACCGGCACGTTCAGCGCGGCGCCCACGGGCCCGTTCATGCTCGACGAGTGGGCCAAGTTCCTGCGCCAGACCGGCGTGCCCATCCCGGGCGGCACGGTCCGCTCGCAGGTCACCACGTACACGGTCGACGTGTTCAACGCCCAGCAGGACGCCACCCAGTCGGCGCTGCTGTTCAACGCCGCGCGCGTCGGCGGCGGCAAGTACTTCCAGGCCAAGGACAAGAACGCGCTGATCAACGCGCTGCGCCAGATCCTGACCGAGGTGCAGGCCGTCAACTCGGCGTTCTCGTCGGCCTCGCTGCCGGTCAACGCCACCAACCGCGCGCAGAACGAGAACCAGGTGTTCATCGGCGTGTTCAAGCCCGATCGCCAGAAGCGCCCGCTGTGGTTCGGCAACCTCAAGCGCTACCAGCTGGTCTCGACCGGCTCCACCATTGAGCTGGGCGACTCGGCCGGCAACTCGGCGGTCAACGAGCAGACCGGCTTCATCACGGACTGCGCCGTCAGCTACTGGACCACCGATTCGACCATCGCCACGGTTCCGTACTGGAAGAACCCGATCACGACCGATCCCTTGCCCGAGGGCGAGTGTTCGACCAACAGCACGGACGACCTGTCCGACCTGCCCGACGGCCCGTTCGTCGAGAAGGGCGCCACGGCCGAAGTGGTCCGCAAGGGCAACAACCCGTCGGCAACGGCGGACGCGGACGGCAACTACGTCCTGAACCGGACCATCTACACGAAGGTCGCGGCTACCACGACCGGCAGCACGCCGCCGGCTTTCAACACGACCAATACCGGCCTCAGCGCGACCATCGTCAACTTCATCTCCGGCCAGGACATCAACGACGAGGACCTCGACGAGCCGGCGGCGCGCGCGCGCACCGAGCCGCGCTCGACCATCCATGGCGACGTGGTCCATTCCCGGCCGCAGCCGCTGAACTTCGGCGGCAGCACGGGCGTGGTGGTGTTCTACGGCGCCAACGACGGCCACTTCCGCGCGGTCCAGGCCAGCACCGGCGTGGAACTGTGGTCGTTCGTTGCACCCGAGCACCTCACCAAGCTGGCACGCCTGTACAACAACAATCCGAACATCAAGTTCTTCGGCGACCTGGCCGCCGGCTCGACCGCCAAGGATTATTTCTTCGACGGCTCGATTGGCGTGTACCAGACGTTCAACGCCGACGGCACCACGCTCAAGGCCTACATCTACCCGACGATGCGGCGCGGCGGCAAGAAGGTCTATGCGCTGAATGTCTCGACGCCGACGGCACCCAAGTACCTGTGGAGCAAGGGCTGCAGCGACGATTATTCGTCCTGCGACACGGGGTTTTCGGCCATCGGCAATACGTGGTCGCTGCCCAACGTGGCGCTGATCAAGGGCTACTGCGGTTCGAGCCCCTGCGTCGACGACACCAGCACGCGCCAGCCGGTGGTGGTCTTCGGCGGCGGCTATGACGCCGGCGACGACGACAACAGCGCGACCCCGGCGGCCGCCACCAAGGGGCGCGGCGTGTACGTGGTCGATGCGACGGACGGCACGCTGCTCAAGTACTTCGATTTCAGCGGCATCTCCACCGCGCGCGGCGTGGTAGCGGACGTGGCCCTGATCGACATCGACAGCGACAAGATGGTCGACTACGGCTATGCCGTGGACACCGGCGGCAACGTCTTCCGCATGGATTTCATCGACGGCCCGACCAGCAAGGTCGCGCTGGCCAAGACGGCCTGGGTCTCGAGCCTGGTCGCCTCCACGCACCAGACCGGCGAACCGCGCAAGTTCCTGTTCCCGCCGGCGCTGCTGCAGATCACGGCGACCACGGTCTACCTTGCCATCGGCACCGGTGACCGCGAGCATCCGCTGAGGAGTCACTACCCGTTCGGCACCGAAGGGGACGCGGCCTCGGCCATCCTGAACCGCTTCTACCTGTTCAAGGACTCGCTGTCGGACGTCGACACCACCACGAGCCTGGACCTCGACAGTTCCACCTTGATGGCGGACTACACCGACAGCAACGCCTGCAGCAATGCCCCGATCACGCCGACCTCGAGCCTGAAGGGCTGGTACATCGACCTCGATGCCAGCGGCCAGGGCGAGCAGGTGGTGACCTCGGCGGTCATCGCGGCGGGCTTCGTGTTCTTCAGCACCAACCGGCCGACGCCGCCGGACACGACCGAGTGCTCGACCTCGCTGGGCGAGGCGCGCGGCTACTTCCTGAACGTGTTCAACGCCTCCGGCGCGATCGGCGTGACCGGCGCCTGCGGTGGCTCGCGCTCCTCCACGTTCGTGGGCGGCGGCCTGCCGCCCTCGCCCGTGGTCGCGACGGTGCCGATCGACGGGGAAGTGCGCACCGTCGTCATTGGCGCGGTGCAGAAGACCGGCGAGCCGAGCTCGCCGATCGAAGCGCAGCGCGTGGTGCCGCCGATCGCCTCGGACCGCAAGCCGATCTACTGGTACAAGTCGACCGGCGACAAATAGGCAGATTCACCTCGGCGGGTGGGAACGGAATTTCCCACCCGCCGTTTCTTTTGTTAGCGTGATTTCGCCACGGATGTGGCGCGTCACCGATAACAATGACAATAAAGCGCGAAGCTGCTCCCCGGCATGCGGGTGGTTACACCCTCGTCGAGCTGCTGGCCACGCTCGGCATCCTCGGCGTACTGGCCTCGATCGCCGTCCCCTCGTTCACCGACCTGGCCCGCAACGAGCGGCGCGCCGCGGTGGCCAGCCGTCTGGTGGCGACGCTGCTGCTGGCGCGCAGCGAGACGCTCAAGCGTGGCGGGCGCCCGCTGGTGATCTGCGGGATCGCCGACCGCGACGGCAACGGCCGCCTCGAGTCCGGCGAACTCACCTGCGCCGGCCGCGACTGGAGTTACGGGTGGATGCTGGCAACCTGGGACGATGCCGACGCGGACTCCACAGTCGACCCGGGCGAAGCCGGGCCGGTGCGCGTGTTCCAGACCGACGCCGGCGGCCGCCTGTCGGTGACGGGCGGAAACTTCACGGCCAGCCCGCCGGTGCGGCCGGCCGGGACGCTTCTGTTCAAGTCGTCCGGCCGGCGCACCAGCAACGGCACCATCACGATCTGCGACGAACGCGGCCCTGAACAGGCGCGCGGTGTGATCGTGTCGTCGCTGGGGCGGGCGCGCGTGTCACCGCGGCGGGCGGACGGCAGCGCCTTGCTCTGCCCGTGACGCTCAGCCCGCTTTCGGAGCGCCGGACTTGCGCAGCGCCTGCGGCAGCGCGAAGACGATGTGCTCGGTGCGCCCCGGCAGCTCGGTGGCGACGCTGCCGCCCATTTCCTTGAGTTGCGTGATGACCTGCTGCACCAGCACCTCGGGCGCCGAGGCCCCGGCGGTGACGCCGACGGCCTTCTTGCCGGCCAGCCACTCGTGACGGATGTCCGCCGGTCCGTCGATCAGGTACGCAGGAACGCCCTTCTGCTCGGCCAGTTCGCGCAGGCGGTTGGAGTTGGAACTGTTGCGCGAACCGACCACCAGCAGCACGTCGCAGCGCCCGGCCAGCTCGCGCACGGCGTCCTGGCGGTTCTGCGTGGCGTAGCAGATGTCGTCCTTGCGCGGCCCGCGGATCTCGGGAAAGCGCGCGCGCAACGCGTCGATGACGCGCGCGGTGTCGTCCATGGACAGCGTGGTCTGGGTGACGTACGCCGTGTGCCCGGGCTTGCGGACTGGCAGCCGCTCCACGTCTTCCGGGGTCTCGACCAGGTAGATGCGCCCGCCGTGCGATTCGTCGAACTGGCCCATGGTGCCTTCGACTTCCGGGTGCCCGGCATGCCCGATCAGCACCACCTCGCGGCCCTCGCGCGAGTAGTGCTTGACCTCGATGTGGACCTTGGTCACCAGCGGGCAGGTCGCGTCGAACACGGTCAGCTTGCGAGCCGCCGCCTGCCGGCGGACTTCCTGTGACACGCCATGCGCCGAGAAGATGCAGGTGGCGCCGTCGGGGATGGCGTCGACCTCGTCCACGAACACCGCGCCCATGCCGCGCAGGCGCTCGACCACGAAGCGGTTGTGCACCACTTCGTGGCGCACGTAGATCGGCGCGCCGAGCGTCTCGATGGCGCGCTCGACGATCTCGATGGCGCGATCCACGCCGGCGCAGAAGCCGCGCGGGTTGGCTAGAAGAATTTCCACAACGAGATTCCTCGCTTCGCTCGGAATGACATCTTTAGCCCTTGGCCGCCGCGGCCTGCTTGGCGCGGCGCGCTTCCAGGACCATGTCGAGGATCATCAGGCCGGCGCCGGTCGTGATCGCCATGTCGGCGACGTTGAAGGCGGCGAAGTGCCAGCTGCCCCAGTAGAAATCCACGAAATCGATGACGTA
>JANNLM010000081.1:0-23144 GCA_031396825.1 Gammaproteobacteria bacterium
AGCAGCGCGGCCACCATCACCGGCGAGACCTCGCCGCGCATGATGGCGCGCATCAGGTCGGCCATCTCGTCCGGGAAGATCTCGCGGTGCTCGATGGTCCGCTGCAGCGCTTCCTGCACCGTGATCGGCATCAGTACGCCCCCAAAAAGTTCTTGAGCAGGTCGTGGCCGTGCTCGGTCAGGATGGATTCGGGATGGAACTGTACGCCTTCGAGCGGCAGCGTCCGGTGCCGCAGGCCCATGACCTCGTCGCGCGCGCCGTCGTCGCGCTGGGTCCAGGCGGTGACTTCGAGGTCCTTCGGGAAGCCCGCGTCGGCCACGATCAGCGAGTGGTAGCGCGTGGCGGTGAACGGCGCCGGCAGCGCGCGGAACACGCCCTGGCCTTTGTGATGAATCGCCGAAGTCTTGCCGTGCATGACCTCCCGCGCGCGCACCACCTTGCCGCCGAAGGCCTGGCCGATGCTCTGGTGACCGAGGCACACGCCGAGGATCGGGAATTTGCCGGCCAGCTCGCGGATCAGCTCGAGGCAGATGCCGGCCTCGTTCGGCGTGCACGGGCCCGGCGACAGCACGATGTGCGAAGGCTCGAGCGCCGCGACCTGCTTCACGGTGATCTGGTCGTTGCGGTGCACCTGCACGTCCGCGCCCAGCTCGCCCAGGTATTGCACCAGGTTGTAGGTGAACGAGTCGTAGTTGTCGATCATCAGAACCATGTGGCTTCCAGTCTCTCGCTGCGCCAACGGTTCGTCGCCTGCCTGCGGCCTCGCGGGGCGGCCATTCTAGCGAGTTCTCTGGCGAGTTCTCTGGCGGCTTCCCTGGCGAGCGCCACGGGAGTAGCCTCCCGGCATCCGGCCAGCCTCGGGGTCTGCCATGAACCGCATCGCCGCCGCCGTCTACGGCGCCCTGTCGTACCTGCTCTTCCTCGCCGTCTTCCTTTACGCCGTCGGCTTCGTCGGCAACGTGTGGGTGCCCAAGGGCATCGACGGGCCAGCGACCGGTTCGACCGGCGCTGCGGTGCTCATCAACGTGCTGCTGCTGGGCCTGTTCGCCGTTCAGCACAGCGTGATGGCGCGGCCGGGCTTCAAGCGCTGGTGGACGCAGTTCGTGCCCGAGCCGGTCGAGCGCAGCACCTATGTATTGCTGTCCAGCCTCGCGCTGGCGCTGCTGTTCTGGCAGTGGCGCCCGCTGCCGGGCGTGGTGTGGGACATCGCCGGCCCCTTCCGCACCGTACTGCAGGCGGGGTTCTGGCTCGGCTGGCTGGTCGTGCTGGCCACGACCTTCATGCTGAACCACTTCGAGCTGTTCGGACTGCGCCAGGTCTGGCTGAACCTGCGCGGGCAAGCCAGCGCGCCGACGGCCTTCCGCGCGCCGCTGCTCTACGGCCTCGTGCGTCACCCGATCATGCTGGGGTTCCTCATCGCGTTCTGGTCCGCGCCCACGATGACCGCCGGCCACCTGCTGTTTGCGCTGGCCACGACCGGCTACATCCTGATCGCGCTGCAGTTCGAGGAGCGCGACCTGGTCGCCTACTTCGGCGACACCTACCGCCAGTACCGCGAACGCGTGCCGATGCTGCTGCCGTTCCTGCGATTCAAGGGCGGGTCGGGCGGAACGAAAACACCAGCATCGTCAGGCCCGTGAACAGGAACAGCAGCGCGCTCGCCGCCGTCGCGATCAGCAGCGGGTGGTTGAAGTCCTCGCGGCCGTCGTAATCCATGATGTGGAGCATCCAGACGAAGTCGAACACGCGCCAGAGGTCGTTGCGGCGCGCGACGACGTCGCCGGTCGCCGGCGAAACGTAGACCGCCGTGGCGCGGTCGTCGGCGAAGCGCACGCGCCACAACGGCAGGCCGCGCTCGCGGTACTCGAGTCCGGGCGTGTCCACCCAGTCGACGCCGGCGACCTCGCCCGGGCCGGCGTAGTCGGCGCGCGCCAGGCGCTCCGCCAGTTCACGCGGCACCGGCGACAGCCGCGCGCCGCTGCGCGCATCCACCAGCCGCTGCTCGGCGCCGGCCTTGAGCCGGTAAACCGGCTGGCCGTCGAGCATGACCAGCGCGAGGCTGCTGACCGGCGCGCCTTGCGCATCGACCACCTGCGCCGGCGCGAGCAGTCCGGCGGTGGCCAGCGGCTCGACCGGCCGTGCCGCGATGCGGTCCTCGCCCTTCACTTCCTCCAGCCGCAGCGCACTCATGACCAGGCCGCCGACGACCCACAGGACGAGCTGCGCGGCGATGATCAGGCCGATCCAGCGATGGAGTTGGCGGACGAAGCGGCGGAGTTTCATGGCCCGCGAGTCTCCGCGAGCCGTTGACACAGGTCAATGCGCCGCCGGCACCCGCCGCCCAGACTCGGGCCATGAGTGCGACCTCTGCTGCCACGCCCCATCCCGGCGCCGGGGCGCCGGCCATGCCCATCGCGCACGACTTCCGCCTGGCGATGCGGACCACCGACTTCGAGGCCGGGCTTGCCGGGTTGCTGCATCACGCCCTGGCCGGGGCGTCGCGACGCGAGTCGCTCGACGGCTTGTGCCGGCATCTCGCACGCCTGTTGCGGCTGCCCCTGGCCCTGCTCGCGCGCAAGGCGGAATCCGGGACGATGGCGCTCGAAGCGAGCTCGGCCGAGAACGGCCTGTGGCTCGAGCTGCAGCGCATTCCGGAACGGTGGGATGGAGGACTCAGCAGCGCCGGTCCGGCGCCGTCGGCGTTGCGCGCCGCGTCCGCGGTCCAGATGGATGTGCGCAGCGACGGCTTCGCGCTGTGGTGCCACGCCGCCGAGTCGGAGCGCGTACGTACCGTCCTGGCGGTACCCATCGTCCCCGGCGACGGCAGCTGGGTCCTGGAAGCCTGTTTCGACGGCGAGATCGCGCGCGGGGCTTCCACCGCGACCGTGACCGTCGGCCGGCTGGCGCAGTCCATCCGCGCCTTCATGGAGGACCTCGACACGATCGCGCAGCAGCGCAGCAGCGCATGCTGGCGCGCGCCATGACCTGCGCCGGCAACGCGGCGTTCATCACCGACCTGGAAGGCACGATCGTGTGGAGCAACCCGGCGTTTTCGGCGCTGAGCGGCTACGCGGCGGACGAAGTGCGCGGGCGCAATCCCAACTTCCTGCGTTCGGGGCGCCAGGGCACGCGCTACTACCGCGAGCTGTGGGGCACGATCCGCGCCGGCAAGGTGTGGAGCGGCGAGACCGTGGATCGCAGCAAGGACGGGCACGAGTACGTGATCCAGCAGACCGTGAGCCCGGTCGCGCAGGACGAGCGCATCACCCATTACGTTTCGATCCACCAGGACATCGGCCGGGAGCGGCGTGCCCGCGAGCAGCTCGAACTCGCCAGCCACGTGAACCCCGACACCGGGCTGCTGACCCCGAGCGCGTTCCAGAGCGCAGTCGAAAGTGCCTGCGCCGCGGCGCGCGGCCCGATGGCGCTGGCGGTCGTCTCGCTGCGCGGCCTGCAGCGCGCCGCCCCCGCCCTCGGCGAGGAAATGGAGCGCCTGGTCACCATCGCGCTCGGCAAGCGCGTGCGCGAGGCGATGCCGGAGCCCGATCTCGTCTGCGGGGCCGGCCCGTTCGAGTACGCGCTGCTGCTGCGCGGCGACGTCGCGGCCAGCCGCGTCGAGGCCCGCCTGCGGACGCTGGGCGAGAAGCTGTGCGAGCCGCTGCCCTACCTCGGCGAACTGCCGCAGCTCGACCTGCACGTCGGTTTCGCCACCTTCCCGGAGCAGGGCACGACCTACCAGCAACTCTGGCTCAAGGCCGACCGGCAACTGGCCAACGAGCCCTATGCCCGCGCGCGCCGGGAGGCGACGCATTGAACGCAGGCACTCAGCCGGCGCGCGGCGTGAGCGGCGTCTCGGCATGCCCGAGGCGCAGCGCCACGGGCATGCGGCTCATGCGGCCGTAGAGCCGGGCCTTCTGCAGCAGCGGCCACCAGTCGTACAGGTAGATCTGGATCGGCCGCCACATCGCGACCCAGCCGGCGATGACGAGCCCCTCGCGCAGCACGCCGGAACTGAGCGAGGCGAGCAGTTCCGTCGCCACGAGGAAGGCCAGGCCGATCAGCAGGTTGGCGCGGCCCTGGCGCAGCAACGCGCGCAGCTCGGCGCGCGCCAGGCGCAGGCGCTCGCCGAAGTTATGGTGGATGGCCTGGACCAGCCAGCGCTCCGGTTCGGGCTCGGCCGGCGGCTCCTTGAGGTAGAGCGTCAGGCGCAGGTCGGCGTGCGGGTGCAGCTCGCGCGCCCAGCTGACCAGGAAGTGCTCGGCGTCGGCGTCCAGGTCCCGCTCGTAGAACGGCGACGGGTCGAAGGAATTGAACAGCTGCGCGCTGTTGCGCAGCGACAGCCGCAGGTGACCGTGACCGCCGTCGGACCGGTCGCCTTCAGGCGGCACAGGCGACGGGGCCGGCCGGGAAGGCGAGGGCCCGCAGCGCGCGGCTGTCGATCAGCCGGACGGTCTTGCTGGTGCTGCGGATCTGGCCGCGCTGTTCCAGCCGCGTCAGCACGCGGCACACAGTCTCGGTCGCCAGGCGCAGGTAGTTGGCGATGTCGCGCCGCGTCATCGGCAGCTTCAGCTCGCCGCCGGATGCGCCGAGGCGCTGGCGCATCGACAGCAGGAAGGCGGCGAGGCGCTGCTCGGCCGTGTAGTCACCGGCCATGGTCAGCGCCTGCGCCAGCTCGGCGCTGGTGCGATCGAGCAGCCGGCGCGCCAGGTACGGGCTGTCGGTCATGAGCTTGCGCACCGCGGCGGCCGGGATCCGGCACACCTGCGACGGCGTGACGGCCACGATCGTGGCCGGGAAGGTGTCGGCGCCCAGCGAGTCGAGCCCGATGACGTCGCCGGGCAGGTAGAAGCCGCGCACGCGTTCGGTGCCGTCGGCATCCACGGTGAAGCCCTTCAGGCAGCCCGCGCGCACCGTGTAGATCGCGCTGGCGGGGGCGCCGGCCTCGACCAGCGTCCTGCCGGGCGTGGCGAGCGAGATCGTCGTTTCAACCGCGGCGTTCCAGCGCTCCACCTCGTGACGTCCGGCGCCCTGCATCACGCAGGCACCGGCGGTCGGGCAAACCGAGCAGCGAGTCCGGCAGACTTGGGGCTGGGCGTCGAAGGGCATGGCAGAGGCTCCGGAGAAACTGGAGCCAGTGTCCGTACCCGGCCGCGCACTGAACATCCGCAATCACCGCACGCCGGTTGCGGGAACTACGTATGCCGCCGCTACGCGCCCGGTGACTCCCTGAGCGCCACCAGCATGCGCACCAGCTGCGCGACCGAGCGCACCCCCATCTTCTGCAGGATGCGCGCGCGGTGCAGCTCGGCGGTGCGCACGCTGATGCCGAGCTCGGCCGCGACCTTCTTGTTGGCCGCGCCGTCGGCAATGCGCGCTGCGATCTCGCGCTCGCGCGGCGTCAGGTCCTTCCAGCGCCGTTCCAGCTCCTCGCGCCGCTGCAGCAGCTCGCGGTCGCGCGCGTCCTGCTCGAGCGCCTTCTGCACGCGCCGGATCAGCTCGTCGTCGTTGAAGGGCTTTTGCAGGAAATCCACGGCGCCGGCGCGCATGGCCTCGACCGCCATCGGCACGTCGGCGTGACCGCTGATGAAGATGATCGGCAGCGTCGCGTGGCGGCGAATCAGCTCCTGCTGGACCTCGAGTCCGCCCATCTGCGGCATGCGCACGTCGAGCAGCAGGCAGCCCGGCTGCTCGGCCCGGTACTCCTCGAGGAACCGGCGCGGGTCCCGGTAAACGTGCGCGCTCAACCCGACCGTGCGCAGCAGCATGGCGATGCTGTCGCCGACCGGCTCCTCGTCGTCGACGACGAAAACCAGCGGTCCGGGCGCGCTCATTCGTCCTCCCCGATCGGCAGCCGTACGCGGAAGCGCGCGCCGCCGGCGGGCGCGCTCTCGCCGCGCAGCTCGCCGCGGTGCGCGCCGACGATGGACTTGCAGATCGACAGCCCCAGCCCGATGCCCTGCGGCTTGGTGGTGAAGAACGGCTCGAACAGGTGCTCCAGCGCCGCTGCGCCCAGGCCCGGCCCGCTGTCGGTCACGCGGATCTCGACCTTGCCGTCGGCCACGGCGGTCTCGACTTCGAGGGTGTCGCCGGTGGCTTTCTCGAGCATGGCGTCGAGGCCGTTGCGGATCAGGTTCAGCACCACCTGCTGGATCTGCACGGCGTCGCCCACCGTGGCGGGCAGCGGCTCGACCAGCTTGAGCACGAGCCGGAAGCCGGCCTGGCGCACGTCGAACTCCACCAGCGTGGCGACGTCGCGGATCAGCTGGTTGCAGTCGAGCGGCTCGCGCTGCTCGTCGCGCCGGCGCACCAGCGCGCGCAAGCCGCGGATCACCTGACCGGCGCGCTCCGCCTGGGCGCCGATCTTGTCGAGCGCGCCCGCCAGCTCTGCGCCGCTGGCCGTGCCGGCCTGGACCATGCGGCGGCAGGCGCTGGCGTAGTTCGAGATCGCGGTGAGCGGCTGGTTCACCTCGTGCGCGATCCCGCTGACCATCTCGCCGAGCGTGCCGAGCCGGCCGACGTGCGCCAGCCGCCCGCGCAGGTCTTCGGTCTCGCGCGTGCGCGCCTTGCGCTCGGTGAGGTCGCGGATGATGCCGACGAAGCCGTGGTCGGCGCCGGCGCGGAACTCGCCGACCGACAGGTCGATTGGAAACGTGCCGCCGTCCTTGCGCTGCGCCTCGACTTCGCGGCCGATGCCGATGATGCGCCGCTCGCCGGTGCTGGCGTAGCGGTGGATGTAGCCGTCGTGCTGCGAGCGGTACGGTTCCGGCATCAGCATCAAGACGTTGCGCCCGGCGACTTCGGCCTCCGCGTAACCGAACATGCGTTGCGCGGCGGGATTGAAGCGCGTGAGGTGGCCACGCTCGTCGATCAGGATGATGGCGTCCACCGCGGCGTCGAGCAGCGCATTGAAGCGGCTCTCGGCTACAGTGGGCGGCGCAGCGGTGGAGTGAACCGTCATCGCCGCAGTCTAAACCGCAGGATTTCATCACGCATGGACGAGCTTGCCGCAGCACCCGCGTTCCTGGTCAGCCTCGCGCTGGGGCTGATGATGGGGCTCGAGCGCGAGCGCCGCGGCGGCACCAACGCCGGGCTGCGCACCTTCGGGCTGGTCGGCATCGCCGGCACGGCGACGGCGATGATCGCCGCGCAATCCGCCAGTCCGTGGTTGATACCGGCGGTCGCGCTCGCGCTGGTGGCGATGATGATCTCCGCCGACCACCATCGCGGCGATGCCGACGCCAATCCGGATACGACGACCACCGTCGCACTGCTGCTGTGCTTCCTGTTCGGCGCGATGCTGTGGCACGGCCACCGCCTGCTGGCCGTGGCGCTGGCGCTGGGCACCACCGCCCTGCTCTACTTCAAGACCGAGCTGCACGACGTGACGCACAAGCTCACGCGCCAGGACATGGTCTCGTTCCTGCAGTTCGTGCTGATCACGTTCGTGGTGCTGCCGATCCTGCCGGACCAGGGTTACGGGCCGTACGACAAGCTCAATCCGTACCATATCTGGCTCATGGTCGTGCTGACCGCGGGCCTGAGCCTCGCCGGCTACGCCACGCTGCGGCTCGCACCCCACGCCGGCGCGGTGCCGCTGCTCGGGCTGCTCGGCGGGCTGGTATCGAGCACCGCGACGACCCTGGTGTTTTCGCGCCAGGTGCGCGACGACGCCAAGCACGCCGACAGCGCGCTCGCCATCATCACGATCGCCAACCTCGTCGTGCTCGGCCGCATCACCGTGCTCGCGGCGGTGCTGGCGCCCGCCAGCCTGCCGACGCTGGCGCCGGTGCTCGCCGCCGGCCTGGTCACCGGCGCCGCCTGGCCGCTGCGCAACTGGCTGCGCATGCGCCGCTCGCACGCGACGGTGCCGGAACTCGGCAACCCCGTGGGCCTGCGCAACGCGCTGGCGTTCGGCGCGGTCTTCGCGATCGTGCTGGTCGCCAGTGCGGCGTTCCACGACTACGCGGGCACCCTGGGCGTCTATGCCGTCTCGGCGATCTCCGGGCTGGCCGACATGGACGCGATCGCGATCTCGACGTTCAACCTGTTCACCGGCGGGCAGCTCAGCGCGCCGCAGGCCGCGCTCGCCATCGTCATCGCGCTGGGCGCCAATATGGCGTTCAAGGCCTCGCTGGTGCTCACGCTTGCGGGCCGCGCGCTGGCCTGGCGCGTCGCGCTGAGCTACCTGACCGTGATCGCCGGCCTGCTGGCCGGCACGCTGGTGCTGCTGGCGTTCTGACTCAGGCCGCCTGCCGGCTTTCGAAATTGGCGCAGTCGACGCACTGCGCCGCCTGCGGCACGCTCTGCAGCCGCTCGGGCTCGATGGTGAACCCGCAGCTCTCGCAGGTGCCGTAGGCACTGCGGTCGAGGCGTTCGATGGCGTGGTCGTACTCGCCGATCACCCGCTCGGTCGAGCGCCCGAGGCGCACGAGCACCTCGTCGTTCTCCATTTCCTGCGCGCGGTCGGGCGCGTCCGCCGACAGCGGCTGGGCGCGATGCGTGGCGTCCTCGCGGACGCGCCGCAGGCGCTGCGCCAGCTGGTCGCGCGTCCATTGCAGGTCGCGCCGGATGCCTTCGAGTGTGCGGGTCGTCATGGTCGTCTCCGGCCGGTTGCGTGCCGACACTGTGGCGCCGCCGCCCGCCGCCCTCATTGACCTGTGTCAACGCCGCGACGCGTGCGGGCCGGCGCCGCTTGACCTGGGTCAATGCGCCGGTGACGGCGCTGCCGAAGCATGGGGGCACACGCCGACAGGGCCCATTGACGCCATGCTGCTCCATCCCGACACCGGCCTGGTCGAGCGTTATGACCGACCGGGGCCGCGCTACACGTCGTACCCGACGGCGCTGCAGTTCGCGCCGGGCTTCGGCGAGCCCGATTACCGCGCCGCCGCCGAGCGCAGCCGCGCCGCCCGGCCCGGCGCGCCGCTGTCGGTGTACGTGCACGTGCCGTTCTGCACCAGCCCGTGCTTCTACTGCGGCTGCAACCGCATCATCACGCGCCAGTGGGGCGCCGGCGGGATCTACCTGCAGGCGCTGGAAAAGGAGATCGCGCTGCAGGGCGCGCTGTTCGAGCAACTGCGCACCGTCGAGCAGCTGCACTTCGGCGGCGGCACGCCGACCTTCCTCGACGACGCCCAGATCGGCGGCGTGATCGAAGCGCTCGACCGCCACTTCGGCACCACCGACAGCGAGGCGCGCGAGTACTCGATCGAGCTGGACCCGCGCACCATCCACGCCGGCCGCATGGAAGCGCTGGCGGGACTGGGCTTCAACCGCATCAGCCTCGGCGTGCAGGACTTCGATCCGCAGGTGCAGAAGGCGGTCAACCGCGTGCAGTCGGTCAAGGACACGCTGGACCTGATCACCGAGGCGCGCCGCGTCGGCATGCGCTCGGTGTCGGTGGACCTGATCTACGGCCTGCCGTACCAGACGCCCGAGTCGTGGTCGCGCACGCTCGACCTGATCGTCGCCGCGGCGCCGGACCGCATCGCGGCCTACAGCTACGCGCATCTGCCGGAGCGCTTCAAGGCGCAGCGCCACATCGACGCCGCGCACCTGCCGAGCGCACGCACCAAGCTCGAGCTGCTGGCGCTGACCGTGGCGCGCTTCACCGAAGCGGGCTACGAGTACATCGGCATGGACCACTTCGCGCTGCCCGGCGACGAGTTGGCGGTCGCGCGCCGCCGGGGCACGCTGCACCGCAACTTCCAGGGCTACGCCACGCGCGGCCAGCTCGAGCTCATCGGCCTGGGCATGACCTCCATCGGCCAGCTCGACGACGCCTACACCCAGAACGCGCGCCGGCTCGACGACTACTATGCGTTGGTCAACGCCGGCCGGCTGCCGGTCGAGAAGGGCCTGCGCATGACCGCCGAGGACCGGCTGCGGCGCGACGTCATCATGGACCTGATGTGCCGCGACCGCGTGCGCTTTGCCGAGATCGGCGCGCGCCACGGCGTGGACTTCGCGCAGCACTTCGCCGCCGAGCTCGAGCGCCTGCGCCCGCTGCAGGACGACGGCCTGGTGGTCCGCGATGCCGGCGCCATCCGCGTGACGCCGTCCGGCCGCCTGCTGCTGCGGCCGATCGCGATGGTGTTCGACGCTTATCTGGCGGCGGCCGCCGAAGGCGCGCCGCGGCGGCACTCCGCCGCGATCTGAACGGGCGCTAGCTCGGGACCCTCTCGGCCGACGGTTGACCTGGGTCAATGCGCCAGCACCCGCGCGGCGCCATCGTAACGGCATCCCTGCACCGGGCATGCCGATGACCGCTAGCGCGACGCGAACCCCCCGCGAGCCGGAGCCGATGAGCTCCATCGACCGCGCCTGGCTCGAGATGGACACGCCGGAAAACCCGATGGTGGTCACGTCGATCCTGGAATTCGACAAGGTCGCGGACGCCGGCGCCCTGGGGCGCGTGCTGGTCAAGAAGACGCTGCGCGAGCGGCGCTTCCGCCAGCGCGTCGCCGTCAACGACGACGGCACCTGTTGCTGGGTCGAGGACGACGACCCGCACCTGGGCTACCACGTGCAGACGCGCCGGCTCGACGGCGCCGCGCAGGAACGGCGCCTGCGCATCGCCATCGCCGCCGAATGCGCGCGCCCGCTCGATCGCGCGCTGCCGCTGTGGCGCATCACGCTGTTCGTGCACGACGCCCATCGCGTGACGGTGCTGTTCCGCGTCCACCATGCGATCGCCGACGGCGTCGCGATGATGCACCTGATGCTGGCGCTGGACGACGGCGCCCGCGCGCGCGACGCGGCGCCGCCGGCGCGCGTCGAGCGCCACCACGGCCCGCTCGGCGGCCTGATCGACCGCATCGAGTCGGTCAACGTGACGCTCGAGAACCTCACCGGCGTGGTCATCGACGACCTGCGCCATCCGCGCAAGTTCCGCAGCCAGCTCGCCGAGGTCCGGCGTACGCTCGCCGCCGTCGGGCGCGTGGTCACGCTGCCGGACGACAACCCGCGCCGATTGCGCCGGAAGCTGCGGGGACGCCGCGCGGTGGCGTGGACCTCGAACCTGTCGCTGGCCACCGTGCGCCAGCTCGCGCACGCCCAGGGCGTCACGCTCAACGACGTGTTCCTGACCGCGCTCACCGGCGCGTTCGGCCGCTACCTGAGGGCCCACGACGGCGCCGTCCCGGAGCAGCAGAACCTGCGCGTCGCCGTGCCGGTCAACCTGCGCGCCGCCGGCGACGACTCGCTCGGCAACAGCTTTGGGCTCGTGCTGGTCGACCTGCCGGTCGGCCTCGAGGGCTGCCACGCACGGCTCGACGTCATCGCCGATCGCATGGCCTCGCTCAAGCACTCGGCCGAGGCGCGGGCGGTGCTGGTCGCGCTGGCCGCGGTCGGCCGCCTGCCGGTGACGGTCGAAAAGCGCCTGGTCGGCCTGATCAGCGGCAAGTCGGTGGCGGTGGTGTCCAACCTGCCCGGGCCGCGCGAGGCGCTGACCGTCGGCGGCGCCCGCCTCGCCAACGTCGTGTTCTGGCCGCCGCAGAGCGGCGGCATCGGCATCGGCGTGAGCCTGCTCAGCTACGCCGGCCACGTCACGGTCGGCATCTCTTCCGACGTCGCGCTGGTCGAGAAGCCGCAGGACATCGTCGACGCTTTCTGCGCCGAGCTTGAAGGCATGCTCGGCCGCTCACCCGCCGTCAGGCCCGGTGCCGTGCACCGCCGGCGGCACCGCACCGATCCGGCCGCAAGGCCACAACCTGGAGTCCTCCATGGCAACCCGTAAGAACCACCTGGACGCCGCCCGCATCCACGGCCACAAGGCCGTCAACGAACTGCGCCACATGACCGCCGACTCGGCGCTGTACTGGGTGCTCACGAACCGCGGGCGCGTCGCGCAGTTCCGCCGCGCCATCAAAGGCACCCGCGCGGCCAAACCGCTCGAACAGCTGCTGCGCGTGATCCGCGACGAAGCCAGCGCGCTGCCGCGCCCGGTCGTGCGCAAGCGCAAGCCGGCGCGCGCGCAGCGCCGGCGGCGGGTCTCCTTGACCCGCTACCTCGCGCAACCTTTCCAGATCGGATAGGGATGCCCGCGCACGCCGTCGCCTGGATTTCGCATCCCGATTGCCTGCGGCACGAGATCTCCGCCGATCATCCGGAGTCGCCGCAGCGGCTGACGGCCATCCGCGACCGCCTGATGGCGAGCGGCCTCGACGGGCTGCTGCTGCACGACACGGCACCGCTGGCGACGCGCGCGCAGCTGGTGCGCGCCCATGACGCCGTCTACGTCGACGCGTTGCTGGCCACCCGCACCGCCGCCGGACCGGTGCACATCGATGCCGACACCGCGGTCGGCGCGCACACGCTGCCGGCCGCGCTGCGCGCCGCCGGCGCCGCGGTCCACGCCGTGGATCTTGTGCTCGACAACCGGGCACGGCTGGCGTTCTGTGGCGTGCGGCCGCCGGGCCACCACGCCGAGCGCGCACGGGCGATGGGCTTCTGCTTCTTCAACAACGTCGCGGTCGGCGCGGCGCACGCGCTGGCGCGCGGCCTGTCGCGCGTGGCGATCCTCGACTTCGACCTGCACTACGGCAACGGCACCGCCGACATCTTCCAGCGCGACCCGCGCGTGACGCTGCTGTCCACGTACCAGCACCCGCTGTTCCCGGGCTGGAAGGGCGCGCCGCACGCGCCGAACCTGGTCGACGTGCCGCTCGCGGCCCACTCCGGCAGCACCGCTTTCCGCGCCGCCGTCGCCAACCGCTGGCTGCCCGTGCTGGAACAACTGCGGCCCGAGCTGATCCTCGTCTCCGCCGGGTTCGACGCCCACCAGGATGATCCCCTCGGCGACCTGCGGTTGCGCAGCGAGGACTTCGGCTGGCTGGGCGCCGTGATCCGCGACGTCGCCGACGCCTGCTGCGGCGGCCGCGTCGTCGCCACGCTCGAGGGCGGCTACGACCTGCACGCGCTCGGCCGCAGCGTCGAGCAGTTCCTGCGGCCGTTCCTCGGTGAGGACGTGCCGCTGTGAGCGTCGTGCACGTGCCGCCGCACGTGTTCGAGGCGCCGCGCGGCCGCTACCGGATCCGCACCGCGCAGCCGTCGGACGAACCGGGGCTGCGCCGCATGCTCGAGGCCGCCGCGCCGGAAGACATCCGGCTGCGCTTCTTCATGTACGTGCGCCGCTTCCCGCACGAGTTCATCGAGCCGCTGATGCGGTCCGACGACCGCCGCAATTTCGCCTTCGTCGCCCTGCGCGACACCGCGGAGGCGCCCGTGGCCGGCAGCGCCATGCTGGCGGCCGACCCGGACGGCCGTGGCGCGGAGTTCGGCGTGTTCGTGGCGCGGGCCGATGCCGGCCAGCGCCTCGGCACCCACCTGCTCGAGTGCCTGGTGAAGGAAGCGCGCGGCCACGGCATCGGCGTGATCCACGGGCTGATCCTGGCTGACAACGCGAACATGATCGACCTGGCGCGACACTTCGGCTTCGAGATTTACGATGACAGCGCCGAGCCCGGTTGCGTGCGCGCCGAGTTGCGCGTGGCGCCGACGGCGGCGCGCGCCGCCAGCTAGGGGCTCACGCGGCAGCCGCCACGGCGGCGGACACGTCGATTGCATTCGACGCATGCGCAATCGTGTTCGCCTGGGCCGCCGGCTTTCCACGGCATTGACCTGAGTCAAGGCGCCTGCGCCGGGGCGGAGGCAGCATCCGTACATGGGCCACGAACGCGTGCATTGCCGCAAGCGCCGGGCGCTGTTGCAGGCCGCGGCCGGGGCGCTGGCGCTGGTCGCCCTGCCAAGGGCACTCGCGCGACCCCCGCTGCTGACCGGCGCCGAGCCCGATGCGGTCGCGCTGGAGTTCGTGCCGGACGCCACGCACATCGATCCGGCTGCGCAACCGCGGTTCAAGCAGGGCAGCCGCTGCAGCCGCTGCTATTTTTTCCAGGGCCGCAAGTCGAGCGACGATGCGCCCTGCACGGTGTTCGCGGGCTACCGCGTGCCGGCGAGCGGCTGGTGCCGCGAGTTCGCGCCACGCGGCTGACGCTTCAGAACTGCCAGCGCAGGCCCAGCACCACCGCGGTCACGTCGCCGCGCTGCGTGCCCTGCCCCAGCGCCAGCAGGTTCGGCACGGTGTCGGGCGCGACGCCCTCGAGTGACCAGTCCGCAGCATCGTAGACCTCGCGCAGCACGTCGAGCCGCAGCCCCAGGCCGGGACGCAGCGGATAGCGGGCGAACAGGCGCGCGTCGTGCCAGCGCGTCAGCCGCAGCGGGAAGCCGTCCTCCCCGGCACCCGCAAGCATCGAGGTACTGCCTTCGGAAGTGGTCAGCGCGTAATCGGCGCCGAGTTCGAGTCCGCGCGGCGCCTGCCACGCGACGTGCACGCCGGCGACGTTGGTGGTGTCTTCGATCTGCGCCGCCCAGTCCGGCGCACCGAAGCCTTCGCTGCCGGACTGCGCCGATTCCTGACGGCGGCGCGATGCGAACGCGGCGATCGACAGGTCTTCCGTGATCTGCTTGAACACGTCGGTCCCGTAACCGAGGTCGCTGCCCGAGGTGCGGCCGACCGCGGTGCCGGGGTAGTCCTCGTCCGCCCAGGTGACGTTGTACGTGGCGACCAGGCCGGGCCAGGCCAGGCTGAGGTCGGCGCGCACTTCGTCGCGATCGCGGTCCGCCGTGTTGAAGGCGCGCATCAGCGCGTTCTGCGCCGGCGCGCCGCCCGCGCCGGAGAATTCGGAGCCGCTTCGCGCCGCGGTCGCCGCCTTCAGCCGCAGGTCGGCGGCGGCAAACGGCCGCCAGGCCAGCCGGCCCCAGTAGCGGCGCTCGGTGGTGCTCGCGGTGCCGTACAGGCGGCGCTCGCGCCGGTCCTCTTCCACGCCCACCGCGAGGCGCGGGCTCGCGCGGTGCTCGGCGGTGAAGCGGAAGCGGTCGCGCGTGTAACCGTAGGGCGCATTGGCGCGGACGTCGCCGGTGAACGTGTCCATGACGACCTGGGTATAGGCCGCCACCGGCGTGCGGTTGTCGCGGTCGTCGCGCATCACGTCGGCGCTGAGCCGCAGGGCGCGGCCCAGCGGCAGGCTGGCGCGCGCGTTGACGCGCAGGGTGTCGACTTGGCCGTCCAGCGAGGCGCGCGGCAGCGCGACCGCCTCGTCGGGATTGATCGTCGCCGGCAGGAAGCGCTGGTCCTGCAGCGCGCGGCCGAGCGACAGGCTGCCGGACAGCCGCAGGCGCGCGTCCGGCGCGTTGCCGAGCTCGAGGCTCAGCCGGTGGGCGCGGTTGTCGGGGGCCTGGGCCATGCGCCCGTCGCGCGCCTCGGCGGTCGGCCCGCTATACGGGTTCTGCCAGGCCAGCGCCTCGACGCCGTTGGAAAAGAACGACGAGCTCAGCGCGAGCTGCGCGTGGTGGCCGCCGGCGAAGCGCCAGCCGGCCGAGGCGTCGATGCGGTCGTGGGTCTGGTCGAGCGGGCGCGCCAGCTCGCTGGCGAGCGTCATGAACGATCCGCCGACGGCGCCGGTGCCGCGCAGTTCCTCGCGGCGGTAGTCGAAGCGCAGGTCGGCCTGCGGGCGCGGCGTGAACGCGAGGCCCAGCGCGACGCGCTCGCGCTGCTGGCGCAGTTCCACCGGGCGCAGGCTGGCGTCGAGGTCGGCCATGCCGCCGGTCGATCCTGCGGTCGTCCATCCCGCCGGCAGGCCGAGGCTGGCGCCGCCGTCGAATGGCGTGCGCGCGTCGGCGGCGCGCAGGTGCTCGAGCGAGTCGTAGGCCAGCGACACGCGATACGCGCCCTGGCGGCCGCCGCGCGCCTCGAGCGCGCGTGACTCGAGCCCCAGGCGCTCGGCGCGCACGTCCCAGCCGGCGCCGGTCTCGGCGTCGCGGTAGCGCCAGGCGCCGCCGAGGTCCGCGAACGCGCCGTCCTCCTCGAGGCTGGTGTAGTCGCCGAAGTGGAACGAGCGATCCGACACCGTGCCGACGGAGGGATCGAGATAGCCGCTGGTGCCGCTGTCGAACGTGCAGAACTTGCAGACCCAGCCGCTGGTGTCGGGCCCATCCGGCGGCGGCGGCGCGACGGGAGCCTCCTGCGGTGGCGGTGACTCGGCCGGCGGCGGTGACTCGGCCGGCGGCGGCGGCGCAGCGGCCGGCTCCTGCGCCAGCGCGCCGAAGGCCAGCAGGCCCAGCAGCGATGCCGCGATCCGGGCGTTCATCGTGCGAGACCCGCGCCGGAAGGATGGTTGGAGCCGTGCACCTGCGAGTGGCAGTTGGCGCAGCTGTTGCCGAGCAGGAACGCCGACGGCGAGCCGGAGGCCAGGCGGTCCGACCCCAGCGCGAGGCTCGGGTGGCCGGCCTGCGAGTGGCACTGCTGGCACAACAGCGGCGGGCGCTGCACCAGCATGCCGCGGTGCGGCGCGCCGTGCGCCGCGTGGCACAGCGTGCAGTCCTCCGCGGCCGGCGCGTGCTCCCACAGGAACGGCCCGCGCTTGTCGGCGTGGCAGGTGAAGCAGGTGTCGTTGACCGAAGCCTGGACCAGCTGGGCATCGCCGGCGCTGCCGTGCGGGGCGTGGCAATCGGTGCAGCGCATGCGGGCGTCGCGCAGCGGATGCGCGAACGCGCCGAGGCTCGCGGCGCGCTCGCGCGCATGGCAGGCGCCGCACACCTCGGTCTGCGAGCGGGCCGCGCGCACCGGGTCGGCCGCGGCGTGCACGGTGTGGCAGCCGGCGCACGGAATGCCGGCGCTCTCGTGCGCGCTGCCGCCCCAGTCGTGGCGACCGCCGCCGGAATGGCATTTCAGGCAGGTGCCGTCCTGCGCCTCGGGCGGCGTGGCCGCGCGCAGGCCGAAAGTGCCGATCGGGCCCTGCGGCTCGTCGACCTTCTTCTTGCGCGCGTGCTCGCCGCCCGGGCCATGGCAGGCCTCGCACTGGGTGGCGTTCGCCCCGAACGGCGCGCGGGCGTCGGCCTTCTGGCCGTGCGGCGTCTTGAAGATGTCGACGACCGGGAACTTCGAGTCCTCGTCGTGGCACTTCAGGCAGGTGTCGGCGCCCTTCGGCGTGAAAGGCGGCGGCTCCGGCGCCTGCGCGCAGATGACCGGCGCCGCGGCGCCGAGCACGAGCGCCAGCAGCGCGCCGGCGCCGGTGCGCTTCATGGCGTGAGCGAGTGGACCTCGACGACGTCCGCGAGCCGGCCGGGCCCGTGGCAGACCGCGCAGGTCTCGTTGTACGTGCCCGGGTCGCCGACCATCGTGAAGGACGCCCCGTTCTGCAGCATGTGCGTCTTCGCCAGGTCGGTGTCGTGGCACGCGGAGCAGACCGCGGAGGTTGGCGTGACGTTGGTGTCGTCGCTGTGGTCGGTGCGGCTCGCCCCGCTGTCCACCGTCGTTGCCAGCACGCCGGCCTTCAGCGGCAGCACGAACGTGTTCGGCTTGTGGCAGGCGTTGCAGTTGTTGAGGATGCCCGGGTAGCCGACCTGGCTGAAATCGTTGACGCTGCTGCCGAAGCCGTAGACCACGTACGGATTCTCGCGCTTCCCGGCGCCGTGGATCGCGTGGATCATGACCTTCATGTCGATGGTCTGCTCCTTGAGGCCATCCACCGCCGTCAGCGGATCGGCCGGCCGGCGCGAGATGTCGGTGTTGTTGGGGTTGTGGCAGATCACGCAGATCTGCGGCTCGTCGGTGCGGCTCTCGCCATGCAGGGTGAGCTGGTCGTGGCAGTCGTCGCAGTTGTTGATGATGTCCACCACGCTGCGGCGCGCCACGGGGGTCGCGTCGGTGATGGCGAAGTACTTGACCACGCTCTTGACCGGCACGCGGTCGGTGAAGCTGAGGTCGCCGTCGTGGTCGGCGCCCACGCGCGAGGTCATGCCGGCCACGCCGCTGCCGGTTTCCGCGGCCGGGATCGCGCGCAGCGAGGTCACCGTGAACGTGCCGTCGGCATTGGCGGTCGGCGCGGCGTTGTTGCCCGCGCTGGCGGCCCGCCCGTTCAGCGTCACCGAGCTGGCGGGCGTGGTGGCGCTGCCGTTGCCCTGGTTGTGGTGGTCGGCGTTGTTCCAGCCCAGCAGGATCGACACCGAGCCGCTGGTCCACACCGGGTCGGTCGCGCTCATGATGTTGTAGCGCGCGTTGCCGGCGGTCGGATTGGTCACCTCGTAGGTGATCACCGGGAACTGGCCCGGGGCCGAACTGGCGACGCTGATGATGTTGAGCTTGTAGTTGGCGCCGGCGACCTTGTCCGGGATGACGTGCGCCTCGGCGGTCGACGGCGCGAAGCCGGCGCCGTGGCAGATGGTGCACTCGCCGTTCTGCGCGACGATGGCGCCGTCGGTGTGGCCTGCGCCGGTGGCGAAGTTGATGTCGTCGTGGCAGGAGCCGCAGGCCTCGACGCTGTACTGCGTGCTCCAGTAGCCGCCCTGCGGCGTCGCGGCGTCGGCCGCGTCGTGGCACTTGGTGCAGTTGCGGATGTCCTGCGGCAGCACCACCTCGGAGTAGTCGTGCTTGGTGTCGCTGTTGCCCCAGATCGCGTATTCGCCGCCGGCCTCGACGCTCGGCAGGAACTCGCCGCGATGGATCTTGTGGATCATGACCTTGAAATCCACCGTGTTGCCGCTGTTGGCGTCCTTCGAGCCCGGGTTGTGGCAGGTGACGCAGTACTGGGTTTCGATGCGGCCACCGCCGTGCTCGGCGAGCTTGCTGTGGCACTCGTTGCACGAGGCGGTCTGCACGATGTCGAGGCGCTCGATGCCGGTCGTGACGCCGTCGGACGGGCGCCAGTCGTAGGCAGCGTTGGCCACCGGCAGGTCGCCGCCGCTGATCTGCACGCCGAGGCGGTGCGTCAGCGTCGGCTGCCAGCTCACCGCCAGCGGGCTGGTGACGGCGGTGACGTTGGTGGCGAAGGTGTAGGTGTAGGTGCCGTCCATGTGGTTGACCAGCGCGCCGTTGCTCTCGCTGGTGGCCTGGATCGCCGGCTGCGTGCCCGGACCGATCGGCGGGTTGTCGATGTTGTCGGTGCGGTTGATGTAACTCTGCCAGTAGGCCGGGTTGCCGCCGGCGGCGGGCACCAGCTTGGCGAGCGTGAAGCGGATCTGGCCCTGGGCCAGGCCGACGAAGCGCACGCCGTGCTCGTTGGTCAGCGTGAAGTCCACCACCGGCGGACTGGTGATGGTGATGCCGTCGACCGCGAATGCGATGCTCGTCGCCTCGCCGGAGACACCCACGCCCGGCGGCCCGGGCGTGCCGTCGGCGCCATCGCTGCCGTCGCTGCCATCCTCGGCGCAGCCTGCCAGCAAGCCGAGCGCCAAGGCTGACGCTGCGTACAACCACAGATGCTTCGGCGCGGAACGTTGCATGGGGCGCCTCTCGTTGGCCCAGCTTGGCCGCAGGTAGCATGGCTGCCCGGCCCGCGACCGACATTGACCCAGGTCAATTCGCGGGTCGACGCCGTGGCCTATGCTGCAGGTGAAGCCGTGGCGGCGGTTCTCGCCGCGCGCATGATCCGTCGGCGCACAAGGAGACTTCGATGGCAGGCAAGACTGGCTGTCAGATACTGGCGGCGCTGCTCGCGCTCGCGTTCGCGTTACCGGCCTCCGCGGCAAAACCCGACGACGCCTGCACCGACTGCCACGGCAAGGATGGCGCCAGCACCGAGTCCGACGTGCCGGTCATCGGCGGCGTGTCCGAGACCTACCTGAACGATGCCATGGCCGCGTACCGCGACAGCAAACGCCCCTGCGCCGAAACCGCGTACCGCGCCGGCGACAAGAAACGCCCGAAGACCGACATGTGCAAGATCGCCCGCAAGCTCAGCGCCGAGGAGACCGTGGCGGTCGCCAAGGACCTCGCGGCCGAGCCGTTCGTGAAGGCCAAGCAGAAGTTCGATGCCGCCAAGGCCGCGACCGGCAAGAAGATCCACGACACGGCCTGCGAGAAGTGCCACTCCGAGGGCGGCTCGCTCGCCGAGGACGAAGCCGGCATCCTCGCCGGCCAGTGGCTGCCGTACCTGAAGGAGACCTTTGCCCAGTACACGAAGGGCGCGCGGCCGCAGCCCGAGAAGATGACGGTCAAGTTCAACGCGCTGAAGCCCGACGAGCAGGAGGCGTTGCTGCACTACTACGCGAGCCAGCAGTGAGCGACGCCCCCGGCGGGCGCAAATCGCTCTGGACCTGGCTGTGGGAGCGCCCCGCGCGGCGCTGGCTGCTCGGCATCCCGGTCGGCGCGTTCCTCGCGCTGGGCGCGGGCGCCGCGGGCTGGATCTCGTTCGAGGCGGCGTTGCACCTGAGCAACACTGAGGCGTTCTGCATCTCGTGCCACGAGATGAAGGACAACGTCTACGCCGAGTACGTCGGCACGATCCACGACAAGAACCGCACCGGCGTGCGCGCCACCTGCCCCGACTGCCACGTGCCAAAAGCCTTCCACCACAAGATGGTGCGCAAGATCCAGGCGAGCCTCAAGGAACTGCCGAACCACCTCCTCGGCAAGATCGACACGCCGGCCAAGTTCGAGGCGCATCGCGAGGAGATGGCGGAGAACGTGTGGGCGTCGATGCGCGCCACCGATTCGCGCGAGTGCCGCAACTGCCACAAGCTCGACCACATGGACTTCGACAAGCAGGACAAGAGCGCCAAGCGCAAGCACGCCGCGACGCTCGAGAAGAAGGACAAGACCTGCATCGACTGCCACCAGGGCATCGCGCACAAGCTGCCGGAGACCACGGCCGAGGCGACGCCGGAGCCGCCGGCGGACTGAGCCGGCGGCTAGCGCGCGCCGAGCAGGATGCCGACCGCGAACAGCGCGACGGTGGAGAGGATCACGGCAACGTTGATGCCGAGGTACGGCACCAGCGCCCGGTCGTCGCCGGCATGGCGCAGCACGCCGCTCGCCAGGAACACCGCGACCGGCAGCGGCAGCAGCCCGAGCAACGCCCAGGCCGGCAGCAGGCCCAGCAGCGGCCCGGCGGCGATCGACGCGAACGCCCCGAACAGGAACGCCACATATATATAGGAGCTGCGCACGCGGCCGATGAGGATCGGCAGGTGGTGGCGGCCGACCTTGCGGTCGGCGTCGATGTCGGGGAACTGGTTGATCAGCAGCAACTCGCTGACCAGGAACAGCGGCGCCAGCGAGGCCAGTGCCGCCGCGGGCGCGTAGTGCCCGGTCAGCACGAAGGCCGTGCCCATCACCATCAGCGGCCCGAAACCGAGGCCCGGCGCCAGCAGGCAGATCACCGGATGGCGCGTGATCCAGGGCGTATACGACACCACGATGAGCAGGCCGAGAAGGCCGAGCGGGATGATCGCAGCGCCGCGCATCCACGCGAAGTACACGCCGACCAGGAACGTGCCGGCGACGCAGAGCACGCCGGCCACCAGCGTGGCCGAGGCCGCCTCCGGGTGCGCCGGCAGCGTGCCGCTGCCGCCGGAGAACGGCGTGCGCACCGTGATCGCGTCGAGCCCGGACTTGAAGTCGTCGTATTCGTTCAGCAGGTTGACCGCGGCATGCGCCAGCACGCCGCCGAGCAGCGCAATCAGCGCGTCGGTGACGTCGACCGTCCCGGCATCGAGAATGGCCACGGCAACGCCGAGCAGCACGCAGATCGGGGTCAGCACCATGAAGTTCGGCCGGGCCGCGCCGGCGACGTGGGCGAGCGTGCTCACGCCTGCCCTCGACCGGCGAGGGCTTCCGCTCCCGCCTTCCAGCGCAGCGCGGCTTCGGCCACGCGCCGGCCGAGGTGCTCCGCAGTGCGGCGGTCGGCGTCCGGCGGCGCCAGGTCCGGGCCCTGGTCGACGTTCGACTGCGCCATCGCGCCGAGCCAGCTGCCGAGCCGGTTCAGCGACTCCATCTTCGAATGCGTCGCGTCGACGCCGCTGAGCAGGCCGAGGCTGAGCCAGTGCATGCCCATTTGCGCGGCGAACATGACCATGTCCACCAGCGTGTTGAGCTTGTCGCCGGACAGGCTCGCGGAGTTGGTGAAGCCGGCGGCGAGCTTGCCGTCCCATTTCTGGTGGAAGTAGCGCTCGACCACCGTTTCCATGAACTGCTTCATGCCGGCCGAGACGCTGCCCATCAGCGTCGGCGCGCCGAACACGATGGCGTCGGCGGCGTCGAGGTCGCCCCAGCGCTGCGCCGCGTCTTCGGTGCGGATCAGCTGGGCGCGCACGCCGGCAACGCCGGCGGCGCCGCGCTGCACGGCCTCGGCCTGCGCGGTCGTGTGGCCGAAGCCACTGTGGTACAGCACCACGACGTTCGCAGTCACGGCCGTCCCCTTTGGGTTGCTGCCCGGAAGTTACAACGGTTCAGGACGGGCGTGCCACCGCCGGCAGCGCGCGGCGCGCGCGCGCCGCGGCCCACAGCGCCGCGAACACGGCGGTCGCGCCCAGGCCGAGCACCGGACCCGGCACCTCGCCGATGAACGCTGGCAGCACGAGGTTGATGCCGCCCCACTGCGCCAGCGCGACCCACTGCATCGCGGCGATGCCGCAGGCCAGCAACGCGGACAGCGCCGTCGTCGCCGTGTTGAGGCGCAAGGTGCGGTCGGCGTCGGCGATGGCCCAGTCGTACAGCCGCAGCATCAGCAGGCCCTCGGCCGAGTCGGCCGCGGCCATGCCGGCCATGAACAGCAGCGGGAATGCGAGCAGGGCCCACAGGGGCAGGCCCAAACCATGCGCCGCGGTCGCCGATGCCGCCAGCAGCACGATCTCCGCCGCGGTGTCGAGGTTCAGCCCGAACAGCAGGCCGAGCGGGTACATCGCGCGGCTGTGCGCGACGCGGTCGAACAGGCGCGCGCGCGGGGCGCGCGCGGGCGTGGCGGAACGCAGCGAGGCCGCGTTCAGCGCGCCGACCACGCTCAGGAACAGCGCCGACACCAGCAGGCTCGCCGGCACGCCCCACTGGCCGAGCCAGGACTGGAAGCCGTCGGCACGGCTCAGGCCCAGCGCCACCAGCAGCGTCATCGCGAACACGACGGTCGAGTGGCCGAGCGAGAAGAACAGCCCGACCGCGATCGGCCGGTGGCCGAGCAGGCGCAGCCGCCGCGTGACGTTGTCGATCGCGGCGATGTGGTCGGCGTCGAAGGCGTGGCGCAGCCCGAGCAGCCAGGCCACCAGCCCCATCGCGGCGACGGCGGGACTCACCCGCAGCGCAAGGCCTGCCAGGCCCGCGCCCGCGAGCAGGTTCAGCCCGAGCAGCGCCAGCGCGAGCGCGACCAGGGGGCGCG
>JANNLM010000148.1:0-3899 GCA_031396825.1 Gammaproteobacteria bacterium
CGACATCGGCCATGCGATCCAGAAGTTCACCGAGGCGCAGGGCTTCTCGGTGGTGCGGGAGTACTGCGGCCACGGCATCCCCGGCCCCAAGAAGCTGAAGAAGGGCGACGTGGTCAACGTCGACGTCACGGTCATCAAGGACGGTTTCCATGGCGACACCAGCCGCATGTTCTACGTCGGCGAGGCGCCGGTGCTGGCCAGGCGCCTGGCCGAGGTCGCCCACGAGGCCATGCTCAAGGGCATCGCCCAGGTGCGCCCGGGCGCCAAGCTCGGCGACATCGGCCATGCGATCCAGAAGTTCACCGAGGCGCAGGGCTTCTCGGTGGTGCGGGAGTACTGCGGCCACGGCATCGGCCGGGTGTTCCACGAGGACCCGCAGGTCCTGCATTACGGCTCGCCGGGCACGGGCCTTGCGTTGGAAGCGGGCATGACCTTCACCGTCGAGCCCATGATCAACGCCGGCCGGCCGGAGGTGCGCCTGCTGCCGGACGGCTGGACCGTGGTCACCAAGGACCATTCCCTGTCGGCGCAGTGGGAGCACACCGTGCTGGTGACCCAGTCCGGCTACGAAATCCTCACGCTGCGCAACGGGGCGCCCTGATGGGGCTCGAGCTCGAACTGGAGCTGGAGGACGAAGCGTCCATCTTCTCGGCCACGACGGTGCGCGCGCACCTCAACGTGGCCGGCAAGCCGGTTGCCGCCTTCCGCGACACGCTGGCCTGGGGCCGCAACCGCCTGTACGGCCTGTTCGCCGAAAGCGCGTCCGCCGAATCGCTGGTGCACGCGCGCTCGTTCCTGGTGGACGAGGTGCTGCGCGAGGCCTGGCTCAAGTTCCTGCCCGAGCACCCCGCCGGCCTCGCCCTCGTCGCCGTCGGCGGCTACGGCCGCGGCGAGCTGCTGCCGCACTCCGACATCGACCTGCTGCTGCTGCACGACCCCGCCGCGCTGGCGCCGAACAAGCCGGCCATCGAGCAGTTCCTCGCCTTCCTGTGGGACATGGGCCTGGAGGTCGGTTCGAGCGTGCGCACGCCGGCCGATTGCGCACGCGCCGCCGCCGGTGACATCACCATCATCACCACGCTGCTCGAGGCCCGGCCGCTGGTCGGCGACGAGAAACTGTTCGACGCGATGCAGGCGGCGCTGGCGCCGGAGAAAGTCTGGCCGGTGGCGGACTTCTACCGGGCCAAGCTCGAGGAGCAGAAGAAGCGCCACGCCAAGTTCGACGACACCGGCTACAAGCTCGAGCCGAACGTCAAGGAAAGCCCGGGCGGCCTGCGCGACATCCAGACCATCGCCTGGGTGGCCAAGCGCCACTTCGGCGCCAACACGCTGCACGAGCTCAAGGAAAAGGGGTTCCTGACGGCGCAGGAGTGCTCGGACCTGTTCGCCGGCCAGGATTTCCTGTGGCGCGTGCGCTTCGCGCTGCACATGCTGACCGGCCGCCGGGAAGACCGGCTGCTGTTCGACCACCAGATCAAGGCGGCGGGGCTGTTCGGCTACGTCGACGACGACAAGAACCGCGCGGTCGAGCAGTTCATGCAGCTGTACTACCGCACCATCAAGTCGCTGTCCTGCCTCAACGACCTGCTGCTGCAGCTGTTCGACGAGGCCATCCTGCGGCCCGACCCGGGCAAGCCGCGCGTGCTCAACACGCGCTTCCAGGTGCGCGGCGGCGCCATCGAGGCGCGCAGTCACGATGTGTTTCGCCGCAATCCGCATGCGCTGATCGAGATCTTCCTGCTGCTGCAGCAGAACCCGAAGATCACCGGCATCCGCGCCGAGACGCTGCGCCTGATCCGCCGCGACCGCCGCCTGGTGGACGAGGGCCTGCGCGACGACGTGCGCGCCCGCGCGCTGTTCCTCGAGATGTTCCGCGAGGGCCGCGGCCTGACGCGCAACCTGCGCCGCATGAACCGTTACGGCGTGCTCGGCCGCTACCTGCCCGCCTTCGGCCAGGTCATCGGCCACATGCAGTACGACCTGTTCCACACGTTGACCGTCGACGAGCACACGCTGTACGTGGTGCGGAACCTGCGCCGCTTCGCCATGCCGGAGATGCGCGAGGAGCTGCCGTTCGCCAGCGAGATCATGCAGCGCGTCGAGAAGAAGGAGCTGCTCTACCTCGGCGGCATGTTCCACGACATCGCCAAGGGCCGCGGCGGCGACCATTCCGAGGTCGGCTCCGCCGACGCCGAGAAGTTCTGCCTCGACCACGGCCTGTCGCACGACGACGCCGAGCTGGTGGCCTGGCTGGTGCGCAATCACCTGCTGATGTCAATGACCGCGCAGAAGCAGGACGTCAGCGACCCCGAGGTCGTCACCACCTTCGCCAGGAAGATCGGCGACGCCAAGCGGCTGGACCACCTGTTCCTGCTGACCTGCGCCGACATCCGCGCCACCAACCCGGCGCTGTGGAATTCCTGGCGCGAGAGCCTGCTGACCGAGCTGTACCGCGCCACGGCGCGCGCCTTCGAGCGCGGCCTGCACGACCCGATCAAGCCCGAGGAGGCGGTGCACGAGCAGAAAGTGATGGCGCAGGCGCTGCTGAAGAAGGCGCAGATCGCGCCGGCGCAAGCCGAGGCCGTGTGGAGCCGCTTCAATGCCGACTACTTCCTGCGCCACTCGCCGGCCGAGCTGGCCTGGCACCTGCCGGAGATCGGCAAGGTCGCCGAGGCCACGCTGCCGCTGATCCTGGTGCAGCCGGTCGGCACGCGCGGCACCACGGTGTTCATCTACATGCGCGACCGCGACCACCTGTTCGGCCTGACCACCGGTGTGCTGGCGCGCCTGGGGCTGAACATCCTCGATGCGCGCATCAACACCACGGCCGACGGCTTCGTGCTCGACTCGTTCGCCGTGACCGAGAACGACGGCGCCGCCGTCGCCTCCGGCCACCGTTGCGACGAGATCCGCGAGCAGCTGCGCAAGGTGCTGGCCGATCCGCTGATGACGGTGGTCGAGGTCAACCGCCGCACGCCGGCGCGCCTCAAGCACTTCAACACGCCGACCACGGTGTTCTTCAGCCAGGACGTCGCGCGCAACCGCACGCGCATGGAGCTGGTGTCCTCGGACCGCCCCGGCCTGCTGTCGCTGGTCGGCCGCGTCTTCCACCGCCGCGGCATCCTGCTCGAGGGCGCCAAGATCAACACCGTCGGCGAGCGCGCCGAGGACGTGTTCGTGATCACCGACCGCGAGCACCGGCCGATCACCGACCCGGCGGCGCTCGACGAACTGCGCGAGGTGCTGATGCGCACGCTGCACCGCGGCGAGTTCGTCGCCGAAGATTTCCAGCTGACCTCGGCGGCCTGATGAACCTGCACGACCTCCAGCGCAACATCGACGCCGCCTGGGAGCGGCGCGACGCGCTCGACAAGAAGGACCACGCGGTGCGCGAGGGGGTCGAGCAGGTCATCGAACTGCTCGACGGCGGCGCCGTGCGCGTGGCGGCGCCCGGCCCCACCGGCTGGGTGGTGCACGAATGGCTGAAGAAGGCGGTGCTGCTGTACTTCCGCCTGCACGACAACGCCGTGATCGAGATGGGCCAGCTGCACGGCTTCGACAAGGTGCCGCTGAAGTACACCACCTACGACCCGGCGCGCTTCGCCAGCCAGAACGTGCGCGTGGTGCCGCCGGCGACGGTGCGGCGTGGCGCCTACGTCGCGCCCGGCGCGATCCTGATGCCCTCGTTCGTCAACATCGGCGCCCACGTCGGCGCCGGCACCATGGTCGACACCTGGGCCACGGTCGGCTCGTGCGCGCAGATCGGCGCCAACGTGCACCTGTCCGGTGGCGTCGGCATCGGCGGGGTGCTGGAGCCGCTGCAGGCCAGTCCGACCATCATCGAGGACGACTGTTTCATCGGCGCGCGCTCGGAGGTCGTCGAGGGCGTCGTCGTCGGC
>JANNLM010000245.1:0-3377 GCA_031396825.1 Gammaproteobacteria bacterium
CTCATGGCGACGGCGGACGCCGCCTTCACCGGCACCGCCGGCGCGGGCTTGAGCAGCACGAACGCGCCGACCGCCCCGGCGAGGGCGACGATGCCCAGGACGATCCACTTGCCGTGACCGCGCGGCGCCGGCATGGCGTCGCGGTCGATCTTCAGCTGCCCGAGCAGGGCGCTCTTGTCATTCATCGGCAGGGGGGAGCATTGCGAGGCGCGAATTGTACCTGCTGCGCGGGCCCGGGGTCAGGCCGGATCGAGCTGGCGCTCGAGCAGGCGCACGTCGAGCACGCGGCCGAACTTCTCGCCGACGCGGCGCATCACGCCGATGGGGGTGAAACCCAGCTTCTCGTGCAGCGCCAGGCTCGCCGGATTGCCCTCGACGATGCGCGCCAGCAGCACGTGCACGCCGCGCTGCGGCGCGAGGCGGATCAGCTCGGCGAGCAGCGTGCGCGCGACGCCCTTGCCGCGCTGCTGCTCGTGCACGTAGACCGCGTTCTCCGCCGCGCGTGCGTAGGCGCAGCGGTTCGACCAGGCGTACAGCCGCGCCCAGCCGGCGACCGCGCCGTCGATTTCGGCGACCAGGATCGGGTAGCGCCCGCCGGCGTCGTCGCGCAGCCAGGCCAGGCGTTCGGCCATGGACTTGGGCTCGGTGTCGAAGGTCGCGGTGCCGTGCAGCACTTCGCGGTCGTAGATCGCGAAGATCGCGGGCAAGTCCGCTTCAGTTGCCGGGCGCATGCGCATGACGTCTCCGTTGCCAGAACGCGGCCGCGCCCAGCAGCAGCGCCGCTGCGCCCCACAGCGGGCCGTTACCCCAGCGCTGGTAGGGCGTGATGCCGCGGCGCGGCTCGACTTCGCCGCGCAGCACGGCCTGCTCGAACTGGCGCGTGCGCGCCGCCACCGCGCCGTCGGGGCTGATCAGCGCCGAGATGCCGGTGTTGGCCGAGCGCAGGAACCAGCGCCCGGTCTCCATCGCGCGCAGGCGCGAGAACGCCAGGTGCTGGTGCGGCGCCGAGGAGTTGGCGAACCAGGCGTCGTTGGTCACGTTGACGAGGTACGCCGCCTCTCTCGCGCGCGCGCCGATCTCGGCGCCGAACACGTCCTCGAAGCAGATCGACACCTCGATCGCATGGCCGTTGAGCCGCAGCAGGGGCTGGTCGGCGGCGCCGAAATCGAAATCCGAATACGGCGTCTTGAGCACGTCCATCAGCGGCCGCAGGAAGTCCGGGATCGGGAAGTACTCGCCGAACGGCACGAGGTGGCGTTTGTCGTAGCGCCCGGTCGTCGCGCCGACGGTCACCACGCTGTTGTAACGACGGTCCCCATCGAACACCAGGATGCCCAGCAGCAGCGTGGCGTCGCGTTCGGCGGCCTGTCTGGCGATGTCGGCCAGGTAGCCGTCCTTGAGCTGGTGGTAGGGCTGGGTCAGGGCCACTTCGGGCCAGACCACCAGGCTGGCCGGCCAGGCCTGCTGGGTCAGCCGCCAGTGCCGCGCCAGCGCTTCGTAGCGCATTTCTGGCCGCCATTTCTCGTCCTGCCTGATGTTGCTCTGGACCAGGGCCACGACCTGCGGGGGGCCATCTGGCTCGGTCCAGGATGAGGGTTTGGGGAGCAGGACCGTGGCCGCCGGCGCCAGCAGCAGGGCGGCCGCGATCACCCGGCCCTTGGGGGTGTGCTCGACCCCCAGGCGGTACAGGGCGTAGGCCACCAGGACCAGCGCGGCCGACATCCCGTGGGTGCCCAGCAGGGGCGCCAGGCGGGCCAGCGGGGTGTCCACCGCCACCTCGCCCAGGCTCAGCCAGGGGAAACCGCTGTAGAACCAGCCGCGCACCAACTCGAGCAGGGTCCACAGCGCCGGCACGCCGACCCATCCGGCCGGGCTGCGCAGCAGGCCCAGGCGCTGGGACAGGCCCATGGCCAGCGCCGGATACAGCGCGAGGTAGCCCGCCAGCGCGACCAGCAGCAGGACGGCGAGCCAGGCCGGCGCGCCGCCGTAGACGTGCGTGCTGATGTAGACCCAGTAGAGGCCGCTGGCGAAATGGGCCCAACCGAACAGCCAGCCCAGCAGCGCGGCGCGCAGCGGCGTGGCGCGGGCCGCCATGGCCAGCAGCAAGGCCAGCGCCAGCAGGCTCAGGTACCACTGGCCGTAGGGCGCGAAGCCGAGCGTGGCGAGGACGCCGAGCAGCGGCGCGAGCGGCCAGCGCAGGCGATGAAGGGTGGCGAAAGGCACGCGGACGTCAGGCTTCAGGTGTGACCGTTACCTGCAACTGGTGCACGCGCCGCGTGTCGGCGCGCTGCACGTTGAAGCCGAAGCGCTCGATGCGCACGCTCTCGCCCCGGCGCGGCATGTGGCCGAAGCGGTGCACCACGAGGCCACCGATGGTGTCGAACTCGTCGAGCGGCAGCTCGGCCTTGAAGTAGGTGTTGAAGTCGGCCACCGGCGTCAGGCCATTCACCAGGTAACGGCGCTCGTCCTGCTTGAGGATCTTGGCGCCCTCGGACTCGTCGTATTCGTCGGAGATCTCGCCGACGATCTGCTCGACCACGTCCTCGATCGTGACCAGGCCGGACACGCCGCCGTACTCGTCCACCACGATCGCCATGTGGTTGCGGCTGCCCTTGAACTCCTTCAGCAGCACGTTGACGCGCTTGGATTCCGGCACGAACACCGTCGCGCGCTGCAGGCGCTCCAGGTCGAACTCGGTGGGATCGGCCGCGGTCGTGGTGAAGCGCAGCAGGTCCTTGGCCAGCAGGATCCCGGTGACCTTGTCCTTCGAGCTGGTGACCACCGGGAAGCGCGAGTGGCCCGACTCGACCACCACCGGCAGGATCTTGTCGAGGCCCCAGTCCTGCTGCACCACCGTCATCTGCGCGCGCGGCACCATGATGTCGCGCACCTGGCGCTCGGCCGTGCCGAGCACGCCTTCGATCATCGCCAGCGCGTCGGTGTCCACCACTTTGTGGTCGCGCGCGCCGTGCAGGATGGCGACCAGGTCGTCCCGCGTCTGCGGGCCGCCGGCCAGCTTCTGCGTCAGCTGGCGCCACCAGTTCGGCGCCGCGTCGGTGCGCCGCTTGCGCACGGGTTCCTTGCTCATGCAATGGGCCGGTAGGGATCGGGGAAGGACAGGCCCGCGAGAATCGCACGTTCGCGCGCTTCCATCACCTTTGCGTCCGCCGTCCGGATATGGTCGTAGCCGCGCAGGTGCAGCACGCCGTGCACGACCATGTGCGCCCAGTGCGCGGCCGGGCGCTTGCCCTGCTCGCGCGCCTCGCGGTTGACCACCGCCGCGCAGATGACGACGTCGCCCAGTTCGCCGGGATCGTCGTACGGGAACGACAGCACGTTGGTCGGCCGGTCCTTCTTGCGGTAGCGCCGGTTCAGCC
>JANNLM010000354.1:0-7274 GCA_031396825.1 Gammaproteobacteria bacterium
CAACGAGACCAAGGTCAAGGTGGTCAAGAACAAGCTGGCGCCGCCGTTCAAGATCGTGTTCTTCGAGATCATGTACGGCGAAGGCATCTCGCACGAGGGCGAGCTGATCGACCTCGGCGTCGAGCACGGCCTGGTCGAGAAGTCCGGCGCCTGGTTCGCCTACGAGAAGGAAAAGATCGGCCAGGGCAAGGACGCGGCCAAGCAGTACCTGAAGGAAAACCCCAAGATCGCCGCGAAGATCGAGAAGGACCTGCGCGCCAAGCTGATGCCAGCCAAGCCGGCGCCGGCTCGGGCCGCGAACGAGTAACGTGAGCTGAAGGACACAAAGCCCACCGTCCGCGGTGGGCTTTGCATTTGGGCCAACGGAATCATGCCGAAGAAACCGATCGATCCAAAAACCCAGGCGCTGAAGCTGCTCGCGCGACGCGAGCACAGCGCCCGCGAACTCACGCGCAAGCTCAAGGCGCGGGGCATCGGTGAGGACGAGGCTGAGGCCGCGGTCGAGCACGCCACCGGCGAAGGCTGGCAGAGCGACGGGCGCTATGCCGAGATGCTGGTGCGCACGCGCCTGGCGGCCGGTTATGGCCCAGTGCGCATCGCGGCTGAACTCCATGTGTCCGGCGTCCCGGCCGAGCAGGCCCGCGCGGCGCTCGAGCACGCCGAAGTGGACTGGCACGCGCTCGCCGTCGAGGTGCACGCCAAGAAATTCGGCGCGCCGCCGAAGTCCTCAGCCGAGCGCGCGAAGCAGTACCGCTACCTGCAGGGACGTGGCTTCGATTCGAGCCAGATCAGCGCGGTGTTGAAGGGCGAGGATTGACCGTCATGCCCGTGAAAGCGGGCATCCAGGTTCGGTGGCAAGGACTTCTGGATTCCCGCTTGCGCGGGAATGACGCGTGTCCTTGATCTCGGTCGTCCAGGTGTGGATCGGAGCATGCCCTGCCCGCTCCCACTCCGGCGGCTTCCACAGGTGCTTGAGGCGCTGCCACAGCGGCCCCGGCGCCGCCACGTCGCGAACCATGTCCACGAACTCGTGCACGTTCAGCACCAGGAAGTTGTGCGACTTCACCTGCCGCACGATGCCGTACTCGACCTTCTCCACCTCCGGCTCGTAAGTGCCGAACAGCCGGTCGAAGATGATCAGCACGCCGCCGTAGTTGCGGTCGATGTATTGCGGGTTGCGGCCGTGGTGCACGCGGTGGTTGCTCGGCGTGTCGAACACGTACTCGTACCAGCCCGGCAGTTTGCCGATGGACTCGGTGTGCACGAAATACTGGTAGGCAAGGTCCACCGCCAGCATGAACAGCACCACGCCCGGCGGCACGCCCAGCAGCACCGGCGGCAGGTAGAACACCCAGATGCCGACGAAGGCGTTGAGGATGCTCTGGCGCATCGCGGTGGTGAAATTCATCACTTCACCGCTGTGGTGCGGCACGTGCGCGCTCCAGAACCAGCGCACGCGGTGCGAGCAGCGGTGGAACCAGTAGTAGCAGAACTCCACCAGGATGAAGATCGGCACCACGGTCCAGGCATTCACCGGGATCGTGAACAGCCGGTGGTCGTAGACCCAGAAGAAGATCGCCGCGGTCGCCAGCACCACCATCGCCGCCTCGGCGACCTGGTACGCCGCGCCCAGGCTGACGTTGGCGATGACTTCCTTCCACATGAACTGCGAGGCGCGGCCGCGGCGCGTCATGACGCGCCACTCGACGAAGAACGCCAGCAGGAACAGCGGCGACATTCCGGCCAGGAACAGCGTTTTCCAGTCCGGGTTGGGGCCGAAGCTGGCGACGATCCACTGGTACAGCGTTTCCATGGCCGTCGCCACCTCGCCTTCAGTCCTTCAACCGGATCTCGCTGATTCTCTCGGCTTTGACGTCCGCCGCGCGAAACGGCAACCGCTTCCAGGCCTTCATCGAGTACTGCTTCGTGAAGTCATTGTAGTGCGGGCTCGCCGGGTCGGTGGACAGGCTGTAGGTCAGGAATGCGTCCGCCACGGGCGTAAAGCCTGTGCCGTCCGTCTCCCAAGTCACGACCTGCATGTAGCTGTTGCCGAAAGTAACCGGGTAGCCCTGCGCGCCGATGCCGCCCTGCTCGGAGTTGGCGATGGTGAAGGCGCCTTCCATGTTGCCCTCGCCGCCGAAGATCTCGATCGACGGGTCGAATCCCGCGTGCTGGATCGTGCCCAGGCGCACATCGAGCGCGATGCCGGCCGCGCCGATCTCGTTGACCGCGTCGCCGAGCGCGCGCTGCACTTCGGGGCTCAGCGCGTTGACGTCGCGCGGCGTGTGCACCGGGTCGCTGGCCGAGAACGGCGTGAGGTAGAAGCCGTTGGCGCCCTGGGCGTTGCGCCAGAACTCGCGCCAGACGTGGCCGCCGACCGAATCGAGGTTGTTGGACTTGTCCCACGCGGCCAGCACCGCGCAGGCGCCGCTCACGTCGGTCGGCCCGCTTTGCGTCATCACCGTGCCGAGCGCGCAGGTCTGTTCGACCACGGCGTCCCGGCCGAGGTCGGCCGAGTAGATGTGGCTGTCGAGCACGCTCTGCTTGAGCTGCTCGGTCGTCCACCGGTTGCCCGGCAAGCCGTCCGCGCCGGCGGCGCGATCCAGCTGCTTCACGATGCCGTTGCGCGTGCGCAGGCTGCGCGCGGTTTCCTCGGGCCCGATGATGAGGTCGTAGCCGGTGATCGGCTCGGCCGGGTTGGTCAGCCAGTACGAGTCGTTGAAGTTGCCGACCCAGTCGTCGCGCTCGAGCGACGGCAGGTTGCCCGCGCCGAAGATGCCCGGCACCGGCGCATCCGCGTCCGTGCCCCAGTCGCAGGCGGCGCGCGAGCCGTCGAGCACGTACAGACCCGGCAGCAACTGGCCGATGGCCTGGCCCTGCGCGCTGGTCACGCACTGCTGCGCCTTCTCGTCGGTCACGTTCGGCACGTTGGTGATGTCGGCGTAATACGCCTTGCCGCCCGGGCCGGAGGCCACGGTGTTGACCCAGGGCACCGCGACCGTCTCGCGCTGGATCTGCTTGAACTCGTCCAGGCTGCGCGCGGTGTTCCAGCGGAAGAAGTGGTTGATGAGCCGCGTGTTCTCGGCGTTGCCGTCACGCAAGGTGTACGCCTTCGACGTCGACCACGGGAAGATGTTCACATCCTGTCCGCCCTGGCGAATGGTCAACCCCAGCATCGGCCCGTAGTGGCTGCGGTACAGCGTGCGCGTCTGCGTGACGACGCTGCCGTCTTCCTGCAGCACGTCGATCGTGATGGGCAGCTCCTGCATTTTCACGACCGCGCCTTCGTGGATATAGCGGGTCGGATCGCCCGGCACCAGCGTCAGCTCGTAGAAGGCGAAGCGATACGCGGTGGAGACCGTGTGGCTCCAGGCGAAATGCTCGTTAAAACCAATGAGCGCCAGCGGCACGCCGTAGAGGCCGACGCCCATGATGTCGGTCAGGCCGGGCACGGTCAGGTGCGCGAGGTACAACCGCTCGGTGCCGCGCCACGGGAAGTGCGGGTTGCCGAACACGATCGGCATGCCGGTCGCCGACAGGTCCTTGCCAATGGCGTACATGTTGCTGCCGAGCGAGCGGTCGTCGAAGAACTTGAGCGCACCCCGGTCGCGGCCCAGTGCCTCGGTGACCTGCGCCGCCGTCGGCACGGGCACGGAAGCCGGGATCACGCCGGCCACCGGCGGCTTGGCGTTGGCGACGTCGTTCACGAACACCGACGAGGACGCCAGGATGCCGAGGCGGAAGTAGCGGCGGATCATGTCGTCGAACGTGATCTCGCGCAGCCAGGCGCCGTCGCGGCAGGCCGCGTGGCGGCCCGGGTGCTGGCCGGCCTTGAGCTCGCGCACGTAGCGGTTGAAGCCTTCGGCGAAGCCGCGCGAGCCGGCGACGGCCGCCTCGAGCATGTCCTGCTTCATCGGGGCGATCGCCGCGTCGGTGGCGACGGCCTTCCAGAAGAAGTCGCTGTCGACGTTGCGCGCGAACGCGTCGTTGGCGTAGATCGTGTAGCCGCCGTCGGCGCCGAAATAGCGCGCGCGCTGGCCGTTGATGGTGACGATGTCGTCCATCAGCACGCACAGGTTGTCCTCGGCCTGGGCGTAACCGTAGCCGTAGCCCAGCGAGCCGAAGTCGCCTTCCTTGTGGGCGCTGATGTGGGGAATGCCGAGCGCGGTGCGCGTGATGGTCACGTCGTAGCGATCGCTCGCCTTGCCGCCCTCCGTCGGGTCGAGCCCATCGAGTCCGGTGCCACACGCCGACAACGCCGCGGTCATCGCGGCAAGCACGATCCTGCGCTGCATGGGGTCTCCTCCCAGAGACTCGTTATGACCGGATTCTACGGGCGGCGACCCCGCCAGAACCGGAGGGATTCATTTTTCCCATCGGCCTCGGCTAAGGTAATGCGCATGACCGCCGTCCTCTCCATCCGCGAACTGTCCAAGGCCTATGCCGGGGGCCTGCAGGCGCTGAAATCGGTCAGCCTGGACATCGAAAAGGGCGAGATCTTCGCCCTGCTCGGCCCCAACGGCGCCGGCAAGACCACGCTGATCAACATCGTCTGCGGCATCGTCACGCCCACCGGCGGCAGCGCGACCGCGGCCGGGCACGACATCCGGCGCGAGTACCGCGCGACACGCGCCCTGATCGGCCTGGTGCCGCAGGAACTGGTGACCGAGGGCTTCGAGACGGTGTGGGCCACGGTGAGGTTCAGCCGCGGCCTGTTCGGCCGGCCGCCCGACGACGCCTACGTCGGTCGCGTGCTCAAAGACCTGTCGCTGTGGGACAAGCGCAACGACCAGATCATGACGCTCTCCGGCGGCATGAAACGGCGCGTGATGATTGCCAAGGCGCTGGCGCACGAGCCGGCCATCCTGTTCCTCGACGAGCCGACCGCGGGCGTCGACGTCGAGCTGCGCCGCGACATGTGGGCGCTGGTGCGCCGGCTGCGCGACAGCGGCGTCACCATCATCCTGACCACGCACTACATCGAGGAAGCCGAGGAGATGGCCGACCGCATCGGTGTCATCCACCACGGCGAGCTGATCCTGGTCGAGGACAAGGCCGCGTTGATGCGCAAGCTCGGCAAGAAGCAGCTGACCCTGAACCTGCAGGAGCCGATGACGGCGCTGCCGCCCGGGCTGGAGGGCTGGACGCTGAGCCTGAAGGCCGGCGGCCACGAGCTCGAATACCGCTTCGACGCGCAGGAAGAGCAGCGCATCCCGGCCCTGCTGCGCAAGCTCGGCGAGCTCGGCATCGCTTACAAGGACCTCAACACCCAGCAGAGCTCGCTCGAGGATATTTTCGTGAGCCTGGTCAGCGGCGGGAAGCGCGCATGAGCACGGACGCCACCGGGGTGCCGGCCTTCAACCGCCATGGCGTGTGGGCGATCTTCCGCTTCGAGATGGCGCGCTTCTTCCGCACGCTGCTGCAGAGCGTGCTGACGCCGGTCATCACCACCTCGCTGTACTTCGTGGTGTTCGGCGCGGCCATCGGCTCGCGCTTCGGCGACATCGACGGCGTCACCTACGGCGCCTTCATCGTGCCCGGCCTGATCATGCTGTCGCTGTTCACCGAGAGCATCTTCAACGCCTCGTTCGGCATCCACTTCCCGAAATACACCGGGACGATCTATGAGTTGCTGTCGGCGCCGGTGTCGCCGTTCGAGATCGTGCTCGGCTACGTCGGCGCGGCGGCGGCCAAGTCGGTGTTGCTCGGGCTGATCATCCTGGCCACGGCCGCGTGCTTCGTGCCGCTGAAGGTCGCGCACCCTTTCTGGATGATGGCCTTCCTGGTGCTGACCGCGACGACCTTCAGCCTGTTCGGCTTCATCGTCGGCATCTGGGCCAAGAACTTCGAGCAGATGCAGCTGATCCCGATGCTGATCGTGACGCCGCTGACCTTCCTCGGCGGCGCGTTCTACTCGATCTCGATGCTGCCACCGGCGTGGCAGACCGTCACGCTGTTCAACCCGGTGGTCTACCTGGTGAGCGGCTTCCGCTGGAGTTTCTACGACACCGCCGACGTCGGCATCGCCGTCTCGCTGGCGGCCACGCTCGGCTTCCTGCTGCTCTGCATGGTGATCGTGGCGTGGATTTTCCGGACCGGGTACCGGCTCAAGAATTAGTCGCGGCCATGGGCCGCTCCCACACGCCGGGACCCGGCAGCGCGAGCCGGAAGATCTTCAGCCAGGTGGTGCCGATCTGCCGCGTGAGCGAGCCGGTGTTGTACGGCAGGCCGTAGCGTGCGGCCAGCGCGCGCACCCGCGGCGCCACTTCCGGATAGCGGTTGCTGCACAGGTCCGGGAACAGGTGGTGCTCGATCTGGTGGCTCAGGTTGCCGGACAGGATGTGGAACAACTTTCCGCCTCCGATATTGCAGGAGCCGAGCAGCTGGCGGACGTACCACCCGCCCCGCGTCTCGTTCTCGACCTGCGCCTGCGTGAAGTTGTGCACGCCCTCGGGGAAGTGCCCGCAAAAAATGATCGTGAAGGACCACAGGTTGCGCAGGATGTTGGCGGTGAAGTTGGCGCCGGCGACCAGGCCGAAGGCGAGCCACGGCGCCACCGGCACGTAGAGCGACAGGGGAATCGCCGCCAGCGCCGCGGCGCCGGGCCACATCACGTAGTCCTTCAGCACCTGGCGCCAGACCTTGCGGCCCACATGGCGCAGCACCGGTCGCAGCTCGCGCAGCGATTTCTTGCCGCGCAGGTAGTCGTTGATGGCTTCCTCGTGCAGGGCCACGCCTTCCTCGAAGAACACCATCAGCAGGAAGGCGTACAGCGGCTGCAGCAGGTACTTCGGCTTCCAGCCCTGCAGCGGCGTGACGCGCAGGATGCCGTAGCCCACGTCGAGGTCCTTGTGCAGCACGTTGGTCCAGGTGTGGTGCACGACGTTGTGCGAGTGGATCCAGCGATCCGACGGGCTCATCGTGTCCCACTCCCAGGTGCTGGACTGGATCTGCGGATCCTTCATCCAGTCCCACTGGGCATGCAGGATGTTGTGGGCGATCTCCATGTTCTCGAGGATCTTGGCGATGCCGAGCGTGAAGGTGCCCAGGCCGAGCAGGGTGAGGCACGCGCCCCAACCCGCGAGCGCGTGGCCCCAGGCGGGGAGCAGGAACAGGCTCGCGAACATGGCGACGCGGCCGCCGAGTGCGAGGGCACGCTGCACGCGGATCAACCGCAGGATGTAGGCGCGATCGCGCGCGCCGCGGCTGTCCATGACTTCGTCACGGATGGCGTCGAGCTCGCGGCCGAATTCTTCGACCTCGGCGTCGTTCAG
>JANNLM010000292.1:0-7618 GCA_031396825.1 Gammaproteobacteria bacterium
GACGGGGTCTACACCACCGATCCGCGAGTGGAGCCCAAGGCCCGGCGGCTCGACAAGATCACGTTCGAGGAAATGCTCGAGCTGGCGTCGCTCGGCAGCAAGGTGCTGCAGATCCGCTCGGTCGAATTTGCCGGCAAGTACAAGGTCCCGCTGCGCGTGCTGTCCACCTTCGTCGAAGGCCCCGGCACGCTGATCACGCTGGACGATGAATCGAATGGGAGAAGTACCGTGGAAGATCCGCTGATTTCAGGCATCGCCTTCAACCGCGACGAGGCGCAGATCACCGTCGTCAACGTGCCCGACCGTCCCGGCATCGCCGCGGCGATCCTCGGCCCGGTAGGCGAGGCGAATATCGAGGTCGACATGATCGTGCAGAACGTGGCCGACGACGCCAGCACCGACTTCACCTTCACCGTGCACCGCAACGACTTCGACCGCGCGCACGAGGTCATCAAGCGCGTGGCCAAGGACCTCGGCGCCAAGGGCGTGCGCACCGCCAACGACATCTGCAAGGTGTCGCTGGTCGGCGTGGGCATGCGCTCGCACGCCGGCATCGCCAGCAAGATGTTCAAGGCGCTGGCCTCCGACGGCATCAACATCCAGATGATCTCGACCTCCGAGATCAAGATCTCGGTGGTGATCCAGGACAAGTACCTGGAGCTGGCCGTGCGCACGCTGCACAAGGCCTTCGGCCTCGAGCAGGCGCGAGCCTGACAGGGAGGGCCTGACATGCTGCTGCTGACGCGCAAGGTGGGCGACGCCATCGTCATCGACGGCCGCATCACGGTGAAGGTGATCGACATCCAGGGCGGGCGGGTGCAACTGGGCATCGAGGCGCCCAAGGACGTGAAAATCGAGGCCGGGACGCCGCCGGAGCGCCCGGAAACCCCGAAGAAATAGCGTTTTAGGGGGCGGCCCGGTATCCTCCGCCTCCCGCAAAGTTGCACCAAGTCTGTCCACGGAGAGATGGCCGAGTGGACGAAGGCGCGCCCCTGCTAAGGGCGTATAGGCTCAAAAGGCTTATCGAGGGTTCGAATCCCTCTCTCTCCGCCAGGTTTTGCTGGTCTGTTCCGGCCAGATCGGTAACGTTTTATTCCGGAGCCTCAGCGTGCCCGGAGCGCGGCCAGGTTCTGCTCGACGAACGGCCAGTTCACCAGCTGCAGGAAAGCATCAACGTACCGAGCTCGCTCGTGCCGGTAATCGATGTAATACGCGTGTTCCCAGACGTCGCACGTCAGGAGCGGTGTCCGGCCATCGCGAAGAGGGTTGTTGGCGTCGTCCGTGTTCACTACGGCAAGCCGACCGTGATCGGCGACGAGCCACGTCCAGCCGGAGCCAAACTTGCTCAAGGCGCTGCTTCGAAACTGCTCCAGGAATCCATCGAGCGAGTTGAAGTCGCGTCGTATGGCCGCCGCGAGATCTCCGCGTGGCGACAGGCCCTTCTCCGGTGTGAGGCCGTTCCAGTAAAACTCGTGATTCCAGGCCTGCGCAGCGTTGTTGAACAGTGCGCCCTTGGCCTGGCGGACCACCTCGATCAGGGGCTTGCCGTTCAACGGATCGCCGACGATAAGCGCGTTCAGCTTTTCGACGTACGCGCGGTGGTGACAGTCGTAGTGAAAATGCAGCGTCGTCGCCGAAATCCCGGCCAGTGCGTCGCGGGGATAAGGCAGCGGAGGCAGCTCATAGAAATGCTCTTTGGTCGTCATGATGTCTGGTTGCGCGAGGTGCCGGGTGGTTCCGGCCGAGGCTGGCCGGGGAAAGGTTGATTTCGCGCGCGGGACGCGCGAGCCCAAATCCCTGGACGGCGTCGACACCGATTTTCTGCAGGATCCGCAGCGACGTCGCATCTTCGACGCCCTCGGCAATAGTCTTGCGTCCCAATCCCTTGACCATCTCGTGCATTGAGCGGATCAGGCCCCGATCGTCTGTCCGCTTGGCCAGGTGTTTGACGAACAACTGGTCGATCTTGACGTACGCAAACGGCAGTTCGCGCAGATATTCAAACGAGGTGAACCCGATGCCGAAATCATCCAGCATCAGCTGGATACCCTGGCGCTTGAATTTCAGCATCAATTGCACGGCAGACTCCAGGGTATTGATCGCCTGGGTTTCGACCAATTCCAGCATCAGGCGGCCGGGCTCCAGGCCGCGCAGGGTGATGGCGTCATCGATCATCTGCGTCAGGTACGGCTCCTGCAGCGCGGGCGCAGACATGTTGACGGACAGGTTGTGGCGAACGCCGCGCGCCTGCAGGTCCAGCAGGGTATCGATGGCTTTCGCAAATACCACGCGGTCGATCTGACGAATCTGACCCGAGCGTTCTGCCGCGCGCAAGAACGCGCCGGGCGGAATAATGGTCCCATCGCGCCCAATCATGCGCATCAGCACCTCGCTATGAGAGGTCTCAAGTGTTTTCGAGTCGAAGATCGGCTGGTAAAAAATCGTAATCCGATCTGACTTCAGTGCGGCGTCAATCTCGTTGACCCAATGGCGGTAGTCTTCCTGCTCACGCTCACGCAGCGTTTCCAGTGTCAGCCAATGCACTGCGCTGTCCAGCGTCGCGGCCACCTTCAACAGGGCATCGAGCTGATCGTTGACGTTCTCACGCCAGGCTGTCTCGTTGAGTTCGATGCCCTGCAGTAACAGCTCAACTTCAACCGACTTGCCGCTGACATCAAACAGGACGGGGCGTTGCACCTCGGCAAACTTGGGGAGGTGCGCCTCCGCCGCTTCGCGCGTGGAGTGCACCAGAATCGCGAACTGGAATCCGTCCAGCAGCGCCGCTTCGGAATTGGGATAGGGTTGCGTCGTTCGCAGATGAACTGCAATCTGCTGCTGCAATTCCACGCGCCCGGCTTCGTTCAGCATGTCATGCAGTGCCGACTCGTTCTTCGGGCGCACGAGGAGCAAGCAGCGGACGCCCGGCAACGAGGCCATGCTCTGCTCGATCGATCGGCGATTGAGCAAACTCGTCGCCTCATCATGCGTGCGCAACCACGTAAGGCGTCGCTCCACCTCACGCAAGTGGGTCACATCCGTGCCAACCGCCAGCACTCGTCGCTGCGAATCTTCGTGTATCGGCGCCAGGCGCCACTCCACCATGTGCCGGCTGCCCTCGGAGTCCTTGAACTCAAACTCCAGGGGCGACGTAGGCCGGCCCTCCGCCGCCACCTGGATGAGGCTGGCGAAACCGGCCTTGGGCTCGAGCTCGAGAAAATCCAGGATATCGCGGCCGACCAGTGACGCACTCTCAACTTTCAGCAACCTGGAAGCCCTCATATTGGCCGATATGATTTTTCCGGCGCCTTCGAGCAGCACGATGCAGGCGGGCGTCGTGTCGAGCAGCAACTTCATGTGGTCACGCTCCCGGCGCAAATCCGCGGCCTGCCGGGTCAAGTCCGACTGCATACCCTGCAGTCGTCCGGTGATGTCCTCTGCCGTGCTCATCAAGTCGGTGGTTTCATCCCGTACCCGGGCCTTGGCTTGCGCCCCCCGGAGCAGGGCCGTGGCCGCGCCGAAGTCGCCCTCGGTCAGCTTGGGGAGCGCCACGCGCAGCACGCCGACTCGCTCGACCAGGGGACGCAGCAGCGCGGCCACCAGCAGCAGCGACAGCGGCACCCCCACGCCCGCAATCAGGTAGTAACGGCGGCGCATGTCGCTCAATCGAAATGCCGCGCCTTGCTTCACCTGCATGCGCAGGCGCGGAACGTCCATGCTCACGCCGCCAATCATCCGGTCGAAATCGATTCCACCGCCCGTTTGCGCCGATCCAGGGGCCTCTTTCACGACTTGCAACTTCAATTGGTAGCCGGCCGAGGCTCCGATGCTCGACAAGAGTCCCTCAAGCGATTCGGAGGCCACGGCAATGATGCGGGCCTTATCCGGCGTCGTGAAAGGCCGTACGGATACCAGCAGGCAATCAGCGCCGCTGCAAAAAATGTTGCGCGAGATGCTGTTGGCCGGCGTCTTCAGCCGACGTGCCGTGCCTTGCATTTCTTTGCTGAGGTCCGGCAGCGCCTCGGTGTTCAGGTACCAGATCACCGGGCGGCTGTCCGCATATTCGACCAGACCCTTGATGCGGCTGGCCAGGCGAATCGGTTCCGCGCTGGGCTCGGGCGGAGGTGCGCGGCCGAACACACGCTGGAAGAAATTGGGCGCACGCTTCGTCTTGGAACTCATGACGATCGTGCTTGCCTGATGGCGCGCCCACCCGGCAAACATTTCCAGGCCGTCACGCTGGCGGTTAAAGGCAGTGGCCACGGCAAAGTTCACGGACGTATGCGCTGAGCGCGCGAGCGCCGCAGTTCGCTCGTCTTGCGACTGATCCAATGCGCGGTCGAATGAATAGCCCAAGGCCAACTGAAGGGCGACTAGCGACGCCCCCAGCAGCCAGACCACTCGATTCTGCAGCGACAGTCGAATGAGTTGCATCTGCGAAAAGAACGCCAGGCGCCCGGTTCGGACCTCCTGTAGAGCTTGAGCGCAGCGGCAGGGCGGCTCGGTGCGGTAGCACACGGAAGCGCGGTGCGCAGGATTGCCGGTCATGGCGGCACCGCTCAGCTGCCGAGGCCGCCCTCGCCAGCACCTTGATTCACCCGTGTCACTCGGCCGGCGACGCCGCGCCGTACTGCAGGCTCACCAGCCGCGCAGGACGCAGGTTGCAGCGGCACAGGGTCAGAACCGCCAGGTTGTCGAACTCCGTGTCGCCGATGTCCGGGAGTGCCGGACCCCCGAGCGCCGCGATGATCATCGGAACCGTGTTGCTGTGGCCGACGATCAGCAGCGTTTCGCCGGGATGCTTGCGAACCTCGCCCACGACCGCGGCGATGTCCTTGCCGGGAATCACCATGGGCTCGACGCCAAGCGCCTTCGCGAGCGGCGCGGCCGTCTGCGCGGCGCGCCGGGTATCGCTGTGAATGATCGCGCTGACGCCCGCCTTCTCCAGCACGCGCGCAAGTTCCCGGCTGCGAGCCACTCCGGTCGGAGCAAGCTCATCGGTTTTTTGCCCGGGCGCCCGATCCGCGTGGCGTGCCAGCACGACGACGGTTTCCACGCCGCACCACTGCCACCAACCCACACCGATCGCGACGACGAAACCGATGAGCCCAGCGACGATGGCCTTGTGCATTACGTTTGCCCCCTTTAGCCGACCAAGCGTACTGAGCCTCCCATAAAATCGCACCCTTGACCCGCCCGCCTGCCCAGCCGTGAGAAAAGTGATCCATGTGGACATGGACGCGTTCTACGCGTCGGTCGAGCAGCGCGACAACCCTGCCCTGCGCGGCCGGCCGGTGGTCGTGGCATGGAAAGGCGCGCGCTCGGTGGTTTGCGCCGCCTCGTACGAAGCGCGCACCTTCGGCATCCGCTCGGCCATGCCGGCGATGCGCGCCGAGCGGCTGTGCCCGGACGCGGTGTTCGTGGCGCCGGACTTCACGCGCTACCGCGCCGCCTCGAAAGCCACGCGCGAGATCTTCCGCCGCCACACCGACCTGGTCGAGCCGCTGTCGCTGGACGAGGCCTACCTCGACGTCACCGCCAACAAGACGGGCATGCCGACGGCGACCGCCGTGGCCAAGGCCATTCGCGCGCAGATTCTTGAGGAGTTGCAGCTCACCGCCTCGGCCGGCGTGGCGCCGAACAAGTTCCTGGCCAAGCTCGCCTCCGACGTGCGCAAGCCCGACGGGCTGTTCGTGGTCCGGCCCGAGCAGGTCGACGCCTTCCTCGTGGAGCTGCCGGTCGGGCGCATTCCGGGCGTGGGCAAGGTCACCGACGCGCAGCTGGCGGCGCTGGGCATCCGCACCATCGGCGAGTTGCGCGAGCACGGCGCCGCCCAGCTCGAGCAGCGCTTCGGCCGCTACGGCCAGCGGCTCTACGAGCTGGCGCGCGGCATCGACGAGCGTCCGGTCCAGCCAAATCAGCCGACGCAATCGATCTCGGCCGAGGACACCTTCGCGCGCGACCAGACCCTCGATGAAATGGATTCTAAGATTCGCAGCCTGGCCGCGAAAGTCTGGGAAGCCCGGCAGCAGGAGCGCCGCGAGCCGCGCACCGTGGTGCTGAAGCTCAAGACGCACGACTTCCAGGTGCTGACCCGCAGCATCACCCCATCGGAGCCGCCGGCCAGCGCCGAGGAACTCGCGCAGCTGGCGCTGGCCCTGCGCGACCGTGTCGGCCGGCCCGCCCGAGCCCTGTACCGGCTGGTCGGCGTAGGCTTGTCGAACTTCCACGATCCGGACGAGCAGCAACCGGAGCTTTTCTGAGGGGACAGGCATGAGCGCACCTTCGCAGCACGACAAGGCCACGCGGTTCCAGGCACTGCATCGCAGCGGCACCTTCGTGATGCCCAATCCATTCGACGGCGGCTCGGCGCACGCGCTGGAGAAACTGGGCTTCGTGGCGCTGGCCACTTCCAGCGGGGCCTCGGCGGGGACGCTGGGCAAGCGCGACGGCGGACTCACGCGCGAGCAGGTGATGGCGCACGTGCGCATGGTCGCCGAGTCCACCACCCTGCCCGTGTCGGCGGACCTCGAGAACGGCTTCGGCGTGGAGCCGGAGCACGTCGCCGAGACCATCCGGCTGACGGCCGCGGCCGGCGGCGTCGGCGGTTCGATCGAGGACTACTCCGGCGATCCGGCGCAGCCGATCTACGACCTGGACCTCGCCGTGAAGCGCATCGCCGCGGCAGCCAGGGCCGCGCGCGCCCTGCCCTTTCCCTTCACGCTGACGGGCCGCTGCGAGAACTTCCTGCGCAAGCGCCCGAACCTCGATGACACGATCGCGCGCCTGCAGGCTTACGAGGAAGCCGGGGCCGACGTGCTGTTCGCGCCGCTGCTGCCCGATCTGGAGGCCGTGCGCCGCGTGGCCGGCGCGCTGAAGCGCCCGCTGAGCTTCATGGCGGGCGTCCCCGGGAAATCCTTCAGCGTTGCGCAGCTCGCCGATGCCGGGGTGCGCCGCATCAGCTTCGGCAGCTCCCTCTACGAGGTGGCGATGAAGGCCGTGACCCGGGCGGCCGCCCCGGCGCTCAAGGAAGGCCGTTTCGCCTGGCTCGACGAGCCCTGAAGAGATCGCCAATGGAACTTGGAGCGACCCCGGCAAGTCTATTGGGCACTCATGGAAACCAAGACACCGGGGGATACCGACGCAACGGGCGCCGCTGGCGCCAGTCCGCCCCCCTTCGACGAGGCGCGCGCCGACTTCACGCGCACCTACCTGCGCCAGGTGCTGGAACTGGCCGGCGGCAACATCAGCCGCGCCGCGCGCCTGGCGGGCCGCAACCGCACCGACCTCTACAAGCTGATGCACCGCCATGGCATCAGCCCGGCGGAGTTCAAGAGCCAGTACCGGAGCCGCAACCCGTAGCCGCTTTGCCCATCCGCCTTGACCTCCCTATAATGCGCGCCCCGCGCCGGTTCCCGGTGCAGGAGCGGCTCCCAGCCGCGATCGTTTTTGTAACCGCGCGCCCGTAGCTCAGCTGGATAGAGCACCAGGCTACGAACCTGGGGGTCGGGAGTTCGAATCTCTCCGGGCGCGCCATTTCTTGGTCGGCAATGGAATGCCATGTAGGGCGGCATTCCCATGCCGCCGTCAGCCGCCGAAGTTGATCTTCGCCTCGAGGTTG
>JANNLM010000328.1:0-6069 GCA_031396825.1 Gammaproteobacteria bacterium
CGACAGGAAGTTGCTCTCGATGTTGCGCTTGGCGATGTGCGAGAACATCACCGGCGGGCCGGTGCCATGCACGTCGCTGCCGAAGCCGTTCTGCTCGAGCCACTGGCGCGCGCGCTCCTCGTACTCGCGCGTCTCCTTCGACTTGAGGCTCTCCATCGTGACGATGAAGCGGATCGAGGACTTGTCGACGTTGACCTGGTTGTTGAGGTCGAGGCCGAACGGAAGCGACATCTCGTAGAGCAGCAGGTACTGCGCGGCCAGATCACGTTCCTCGGGCAGCTTGTAGAAGGCCGGGTCGTCGCCGTGCATGGACTTGTTCAGGCGCTTGAACACGTCCGCGAAGTTGCCCACCCAGATGACCTTCGGCTGCTGGCGCCACCACTCGGCGAACGCCTCGACTCGCTTCAGGAACGCGGGATCGGAGATGCCGTCGGGTTCGCCGGACTTCAGCGAGAACTCGATGAAGTAGAAGCCGATGTCGTGCGCGACGACCTTGTCGGTCTCCTCGCGGAAGCGCACGCTCTCGTCGAAGTAGTGCAGGAACTTGTCGTTGGCCTCGTTCAGCGGCATCAGCGCCGACAGGCCGACGATCAGCGCCACGATGAAAAAGCCCACGGCCTTCTTGTTGCCCAGCACGAACTCGGCGTGGCGGTCCATCAGCTTCTTGAGGAACTCGACCTTGCGCTCCTTCGGCACATTCGCCGGCAGGATCGCGAGCAGCGCCGGCAGTAGGTAGATCGCCAGCAGCCACGACAGCATGCCGCCGATCGAGGTGATGTTGCCGAGCGCGGTCAGCGGCGGCGAGTCGGTGAAGTTGGTGCCGAGGAAGGCGAGCGAGGTCGTCGCCGAGACCAGGAACACCGGCGTGAAGTTCACCCGCAACGACTCGATGATGGCGTCGTGCTTGCCCCAACCGTCGCGCATCAGCGCGAACATGGTCAGGCAGATGTGCACGCTGTCGGCGACCGCCAGCACCATGATGATCTGCGGCGCCTGCAGCACCGGTGGCGTCAGGCCGATGCCGAAATAGCCGGCCAGGCCCATCGCCGCCATCGACGAGAACGTCACCACCAGCAGCGTGCCGAACACCGCCCAGCCGGAGCGCAGCATCGCCCACATGATCAGGAAGATCGCGAGGTACATCGCGGGCACCAGGGTGCCCATGTCGTGCTTGGCCGCCTCGGTGAAGGCGTTGCTCATCATGTTCGAGCCGGTCATGTACAGCTCGAAACCGGGGTTCTGTTCGAGGAAGCGGTCGCGCAGCGCGCGGCCCGCGGCCACCATCTCCGGCAATTCGTTGGTGGACAGCTGCGGGAACATGGTCTGGGCGTTGACGATGGCCAGCTGGCCATCGTGGTTGACCAGCCGGTTCACCAGCGCGGGTTCGTTCAGCGCCACCGCGCGGGCCTTGGCGGCGAGCGCGGGCGTGATCTCGACGTCGTCCGGCACCAGTGCGCCGACGATGAGGTCGTCGCCTTCGGCTTCGGTGTGCTGGAAGTTGGTGATCGAGTCGACGCGCGTGGTGTACGGCAGCTTCCACGCCTCGGCGGTGAAGGCGCGCACCGCAGCCAGGCCGCGCGGGTCGAGCATGTCGGGGATGCCGGAGCCGGCCTTCGGCGCGAAGGCGAAGATGATCGCGTCGCTCTTGACGTAAACCTTCTGCGCCTCGTCGAACGCCTGCAGCTGCGGGTTGCCCGGGCCGAAGTAGGCGCGGAAGTCGGTGTCGAAATGCAGGTGGCGCGCGCCGGCGGTCAGCGCGCCGACGGCCAGCAGCGAGGTCAGCACGACGAACCAGCGCCAGCGCACGATCCAGCGCGCGTAGTTCACCACGGTCTGCTCGTAGCGGGAGAGTCGTTCCGGTGTCGTATTCATTGCCGCATCCCCTTATGCGTCATGCCAGATTCGCTCCGGCACGGTGTCGTTTCAACTACGTTTGAGGTCGTCGTTCGCGCCGCGGCGGCCGTGGTTCTGCGGCCGCAGGTGTTCGAGGTATTCGATCAGGCCGTGGAAGCCGGCTTCGAGGAACTCCTTGCTCTGCGAGGCCTTCGCCATGCCGACGCAGCCCTCGATGCTGCTGATGACGAACGCCGCGGCGTCGCCCGCGTCGATGTCGGCGCACACCGTGCCGTTGGCCTGGCCGCGGCGCAGCGCGCCGGCGGTGGACTCGCGCCAGTCGCGCAGGATTGAGGAGAGGCGCTGGCGGAAGCCTTCGTCCACGCCCGACATTTCCTGGGTCAGGTTGTTGAACGGGCAGCCGATGGTCAGCGCCATCTGCGTGCGCGCCTTGAGCCGTTCGCGGATCGTGGCGATGGCGGCATCGATGGGGTTGGCCGCCAGCTCGATCGGCCGCCAGGTCTCTTCCATCCACGGCCGCACGACTTCGTCGACCACGGCGTAGCCGAGCTCGAGCTTGTTGGCGAAGTGGTGGTAGAGCGCGCCCTTGGTCACGCCGGCGTCGGCCAGGATCGAGTCGAGGCTGGCGGCGCGAAAACCGTTGCGGTGGATCTCCTCGAACGCGCGCTCGAGCAGTTTTTGCCGGGTCTGGTCGGGCTGGCGCTTTACGGCGGCTTGGGACATCAGGGGCCTGCGGTGAGAGCCAAGAATTACATACCGACCAGTATGTATGTAGCGGGCGCGGCCCGTCAACTGCCCGGTTTTAGGGCGTTTTGACGGGTCGTTGGCGCCGGGCCGACGACCTTGCCAGGTCCGGACCTCGTTATGCTGTCGCCCAAGTTAGTGAGGACGACGACGCATGAGCGAAGAACAAACTGCCGGCAAATCCGATGCCTCGATCCAGGAGCTCGCGCGCGCCGCGCGCAAGCGGGTGCCGCTGGATGCGGCCGACCTGCTGGCGCAGGAAACGCCCGAGACCATCGAGGCCGTGCTGCGCGCGCTGCCGCAGGACCTCGCACTGCGCATCGCGTTCGAGCTGCCGGTCAACCTGCGGCCGCAGGGCGACGAAGGCGATACCGCGCTGCCGGTGGCGGGCGAAGTCAGCGGGCTGACCGAGCCGGCGCGCGGCGTGGTCAAGTCCGGCACGACGGTGCAGGAGGCGATCAGTTTCCTGCGCGCGTCCGAGTACGTCTCCGAGATCACCTACCTCTTCGTCATCGATTCCGCCGAGAAGCTGGTCGGATTGATCGTGATCCGCGACCTGCTGCTGGCCGAGCTGTCGCAGAAGGTGGACGAGATCATGATCGCGCGGCCGTTCGCGCTGTCGCCGTCGATGGAAATCGGCGACGCGATCAAGGCCGCGGTGCGCCGGCAATACCCGGTGTACCCCGTGGTCGGGGCGGACGGCAAGCTGATCGGCAGCGTGCGCGGCTGGCGCCTGGCCGAGCGGCAGGTGATCGAGATCTCCGGCCAGGTCGGCCGCATGGTCGGTGTCACCGGGGAGCAGGTCGACACGCCGCTGTGGGAAGCCTTCAAGAAACGCCACATCTGGCTGCAGGTCAACCTCCTCACCGCGTTCCTCGCCGGCGCGGTCGTCAGCCTGTTCGAAGGCACCATCACCCAGGTCGTCGTGCTCGCCGCATTCCTGCCGGTCCTCGCCGGCCAGAGCGGCAACACCGGCTGCCAGGCGCTGGCCATCTCGCTGCGCGGCCTCACGCTCGGCAACTTCGACCAGGTGCCGCGCAAGACGCTGTTGTTCAAGGAAGCCGCGCTCGGGGCGATGAACGGCGTGGGCACCGGCCTGGTCGCGGCGCTGGCGATGTGGTTCTACGCCGGCTCGAGCGAAAACAGCACCGGCAGTCCGGTGATGCTGGGCCTCACGATCCTGCTGGCCATGACCGGCGCCTGCGTGTCGAGCGGCGTGTCCGGTGTGCTGATTCCGGTGACGCTGCGCAAGTTCGGTTTCGATCCGGCCACCGCTTCGTCCATCTTCCTGACCACGGTCACCGACATCGTCGGCATGGGGCTGATGCTGCTGCTGGCGACGACGCTCGTTCTGTGAGTCGCGCCTAGGAGGCGCTCCTACTGTGACGCTGCTGACCGCCGCGATCGCCGCGGTCGGTTTCTTCACCGCCGCGCTGTCCGGCGTCGCCGGCCTGGGCGGCGGCACCATCCTGATCGGCGTGCTGTACGCAGTCGGCCTCGCGCCGACCGTCGCCGTGCCGCTGTTCGCGGCGGTGCAGTTCGTCTCCAACCTGTCGCGCACCGTCGCCTACTTCCGCCACGTCGAGTGGCGCGCGGCCGGCTGGTTCCTGCTGACCGCGGCGCCGATGCCGTTCCTGGTGGCGCCGTTCGTGGCGTCCGCCAACGTCAACGTCGTGCTGCTGCTGCTCGCGGGCCTGATCCTGGTCTCGCTGGTGCCGACCAAGGACGGCGGCGAGCCGCTGCCGCAGGTGCCGGCCGTGCTGCTGGCGGGATTCCTCAACGGCACCATCGGCATGTTCGTCGGCGCGACCGGCCTGTTCGTCGGCCGGCTGTTCCTGCGGCCGGAATGGAAGAAGGAAACCGTGATCGGCACCTTGGCCCTGACGCAGACGCTCGGCCACCTGATGCGCGTGCTCGGTTACGCCTCGGTCGGCTTCCTCGTCACGCAGCGCAGCGAACTGCTGCTGCCGCTGGTCGTGGCCGTGGTCGCCGGCACGTTCGCCGGCAAGGCGCTGAACCAGCGGCTCGACGAGACGCTGTTCCGGCGCCTGTTCAAGGCGATCCTGATCGTGCTGTCGTTCAAGCTCATTTATGACGGACTGACGGGGCTCATGGCATGACCCAGCACCTTCAACTCACCGCCGCGCAGCTCGACGCGATCTTCCAGCAGCACTTCGGCGACGGCGGCGGCCTGCGCGTCGAGGAAGTGCGCGAAGGCTACGCCCGCCTGCGCCTGCCGTTCCACAAGTGGATGCTGCGACCCGGCAACGTCGTCTCGGGGCCGGCGCTGTTCACCGCCGCGGACGCGGCGATGTACGCGCTGGTGATGGCGCATCTCGGGCCGGTGGTGATGGCCGTGACGGCGAACATGAGCCTGCATTTCCTCACCGCCGCGCCGGCGGGCGACATCGTCGCCGAGTGCAAGCTGCTGCGCCTGGGCTCGCGGCTGGCGGTGATGGAAGTGGCGCTGTTCACCGGACCGGACAAGACGCTCGCCGCGCACGTGACGGGCACCTACTCACTGCCGCGCAAATCGCAGGCGAGCGAGCCGCCGTCGGAGTGATCAGAGCGCCGGTGGCGCGTGCCGGCGATGGTGCTCGAGCTTGTGCCGGTACTCGGCGGGGTCCTTCACGTGCACCAGGTCGCCCTCGCGCGGGAAGTGCCAGTCGTGCAGGCGCGACAGCCAGAAACGGAACGCCGCCGCGCGCAGCACCAGCGGCCAGGCCTTCTGTTCCGCCTTGGCGACGTGGCGCACCGCGGCGTAACGCGAAATCAGCCAGCGCGCCAGCTCGGTGTTCAGCGCGCCGCCGCGCAGGTCGAAGCACCAGTCGTTGACGGTGACCGCGAGGTCGTAGACCAGGGCGTCGGTGCAGGCGTAGTAAAAATCGATGACGCCGGTCAGGCGCTCCTCGACGAACAGCACGTTGTCGCGGAACAGGTCGGCGTGCACTGTGCCCTGGCGCAGCCCCGTCAGGTCGAGCTCGGCCTGGGCGGCGAGCTCGTCGCGGATCAGCGCGGCGGTCTGCGCATCGACCACCGGCAGCAGCTTTTCGGCCGTCTCGCGGCGCCAGCCCGCGCCGCGCGGATTGGCGGCGCGCCCGGTGAAATCGGCGGCGGCGACGTGCATCGCTCCCAGCAGCGCGCCGACCGCTCCGCACTGCGCGGCCGAAGGCACCAGCACGCTCTGGCCGATGAGCCGCTCGACCAGCGCCGCCGGCTTGCCCTTGAGCTGGGTGAGCGCCGCGCCGTCGCGGGTGTGCTGGGGCCCCGGGCAGGGGATGTCGCGGTTCGACAGGTGCTCCATCAGGGCCAGGAAGAACGGCAGGTCGGCGGGATCGAGCCGCTCGAACAGCGTCAGCACGAAGCGCCCGTCCACCGTGTCCACGTAGTAATTGGTGTTCTCGACGCCCTCGCCGATGCCCTGGAAGCCGATCACCTCGCCCAGGGGGTACTGGCGCAGGAACTCCTGCA
>JANNLM010000075.1:0-3532 GCA_031396825.1 Gammaproteobacteria bacterium
CACCTATCTCATCGGCTGGTCTGGCACATAAAGAAACAAAGCGCTAAGAGCCCAAACCTTGATGACGTTTGGTTTGCCGCGTACGTCGGCAAAGATTCTGACGGGGTTCTCAAAATCATGAGGAACAAGTTCAAGTGAAACTGAGTGGCCGGGAACATAGGTAACAAAACAGTCCAGGGACATAGGTAACACTTTTTCTAGTCCCGACTGCGGCGCATGACCGGGGCGCTGTGCGCCAAGAACGGACCGGACGTAGAATGCGTGCCGCCCGGTCCACGGCAACAAGGGGGCTGACGGTTCAGACCGGCATCACTACTTCCGGTAAAGCATGAAACTGACCAAATCGCAGCGCGCGGTGATGATCTGGATGAGCAAGGGCTGGAAGGCCTACCTCTCCGGCGGCAAGACCCGCGTGGAGATCAACGGCAACCGCGTTTGCACCACCGACACGATGGAGGTGCTCGAGCGCGCAGGGCTGGTCACAAGGCTGGGGGTCGCCGCCTGGGAACCCACCGAGGCGGGCCGCCAGTGGACCGACTCCACCAAGGACGAGCGAAGGGACCTGGCTGGCTCATAAGGTTCGACGCCCCGGTTGCCCTCCCGCGCCCCGGCCTCTATCCTTTCGTTCCCCAATCCGCGCCCCGAGTCCACCGGGGCGCTGTCCATTTCCAACGTAACCAGTTGACCGATAAGGATTATTTGATGACCTTCCAGGCCGACCTCGAGAAGCTCCTCGGGCTCAAGAACGTCAATTACAAGTACAACCTGGCCAAGGACGACCTGTTCCACGAAGCCATCAAGAACGACAAGGGCCGCGTGAAGAAGGATGGCCCGAGCAACGCGCAGAAGTGTTTCCCGACCCAGCTCGGCGTGAAAGGCCCGCTGGTCTACTACACCGACCCCGACTGCACCGGCCGACGCACCAAGGACACCTACGCGGTCAAATGGCCCGAAGTGGCCGACGAGATCTGGTTCAAGGCCGACCTGAATCCGTACGACCCCGAGAAGTACCAGGGCCTGCTCAAGCGCGTGGTCGAGCACCTCAACAGCAAGAAAGCCACGCTCTACGTCAAAGACGTGTTCATGGGCAACGATCCAGACCTGGCCGTGCCCTACCGCTTCGTCGGCGAATACGCGGTGCACGCGGCGTTCGTGGACAACATGTTCCCGAAGGACATCGCCGGCGTGAAGAACGTGGATGCGCGCCGCTGGACCATGATCAACGCTCCGAGCTTCGTGTGCGTGCCCGAGCGCGACGGCTGCCGCTCCGAAGCCGCCATCGTGATCGACTCGAAGAACAAGATCTGCCTGGTCGCCGGCCGCGCCGACTACTGCGGCGTCAACAAGAAGACCATCTTCACCGTCGGCAACTATCTGATGCCCAAGGAAGGGCGCCTGTCGATGCACTGCTCGGCCAACGTCGGCGAGAAAGGCGACGGCGCGATCCTGTTCGGCCTGTCGGGCACCGGCAAGACCACGCTGTCCGCGGACGCCAGCCGCAGGCTGATTGGCGACGACGAGACCATCTGGTCCGACAACGGCCTGTGCAACCTCGAGGGCGGCTGCTACGCCAAGCTGATCAACCTCGACAAGAAGGCCGAGCCGGTGATCGCCGCGGCGATGTCGCAGCCGGGCTGCATCATCGAGAACGTGCCGCCGCTGCCGGGCAAGCGCATGGAGGACTGCCACCCGGACGAGCTCGACCTCGACGACGGCTCGATCGCGGAGAACACGCGCCTGTCGTTCCCGCTGAGCGTGGTGCCGAACGTGATGCCCAACGCGCGCGGCCCGCACCCGCAGACCATCGTGCTGCTCACCGCCGATGCCTTCGGCGTGCTGCCGCCGATCTCGATCCTGGAGCCGAAGGACGTGATGTACCACTTCGTCTCGGGCTTCACCGCGCGCGTCGCCGGCACCGAGGTCGGCGTGACCGAGCCGCAGCCGACCTTCTCGGCCTGCTTCGGCGGCCCGTTCATGGCGCAGAAGCCCAACGTCTACGCCAAGTTGCTGTCGGACAAGATGCAGCAGCACAAGGCGCGCTGCATCCTGCTCAACACCGGCTGGAGCGGCGGGCCGGCCGGCACCGCCAAGCGCATGTCGATCAAGCTGACCCGCACGCTGCTCAACGCCGCGCTCGAGGGCAAGCTCGACACGGTCGAGACCGAGACCCACCCGATCCTGAACCTGAAGATGCCCAAGTCCTGCCCCGGCGTGGACGATGCCAGCATCCTGAACCCGCGCAACACCTGGAAGGACAAGGCCGCTTACGACGCGCAGGCCACCAAGCTGCGCGACATGTTCCGCCAGAACTTCGAGTCGAAAGGTTTTGCCAAATTCGGCATCGAAGCGCGGATCTAGCCTTAAGGGATTCCTCGCTGCGCTCGGAATGACACAGACATGAAGATCGGCCGCATCTTCTGCATCGGCCGCAACTACGCCGAGCACATCAAGGAGCTCGGCAACACGCCCGACGACGCCTGCGTCGTCTTCATGAAGCCGGCCTCCTGCGTGGTGCCGGTGGGCCAGCGCGTGGTGCTGCCGCGCGGCCGCGGCAGCGTGCACCACGAGGCCGAGCTGGTCGTGATGCTGGGCGGCGGCGGCGCCGACGTTGCGGTCGAGCGCGCGCTCGAGCACGTCGCGGCGCTCACGCTCGGGCGGGGTCTCACGCTGCGCGACCTGCAGAACGAGCTCAAGAAGAAAGGCGCGCCGTGGGAACTGGCCAAGTCGTTCGACTCCGCCGCGCCGCTGGGCGACTGGAAGCCCTACCAAGGCCAGGACCTGCAGGCACTGGAGTTCAGCTGCGACGTCAACGGCGCGCGCCGCCAGTCCGGCCACACCAGGGACATGCTGTTCCCGGTGGCGCGGCTGATCCACATCCTGTCGCGCAGTTGGGCGCTGGCGCCCGGCGATATCATCTTTACCGGCACCCCGGCCGGCGTCGGGCCGCTGGTGCCGGGCGACCGCGTCACCCTCGCCGGCCCGGCGCTCGGACACTTCGAATGGCTGTGCGCATGACCCTCGGCCGCCTCGCCCGCCCTTTCCTCTCCGGCCTCGCGGTGGTGCTGCCGATCGTCGTGACGATCGCGGTGCTGTTGTGGCTGGTGGCGACCGCGGAGTCCCTGCTCGGCATGGTCATCAAGTGGGTGCTGCCGGAAGGCACGACCATCCCGCGCGGATTTGGCCTCGCCGCCGCCCTCGGCCTGATCTTCGCCATCGGCGTGCTGATGGAGGCGGTGTACTTCCGCCGGCTGGTGCGCTGGATCGAGGAGGGCCTCGACCGCATCCCGCTGGTCAAGACCGTCTACGGCGCCGTGCGCGATTTGATGAGCCTGTTCTCCAAGGCCGGCGCGCGCAAGTTCAGCAAGGTGGTGCTGGTGAAGCTGCCCGGCACCGAAGCCAGCCTGATCGGTTTCGTCACGATCGAGGATTTCGCCGGCCTGCCCGTCGCGCCGGGCGCCGGCCAGGTCGCCGTCTATATGCCGATGAGCTACACCATCGGCGGCTACACCGTGTTCGTGCCGCGCGACTGGCT
>JANNLM010000119.1:0-6899 GCA_031396825.1 Gammaproteobacteria bacterium
TGATCGCGCCCGACGGCGGCCGCATCGAGATCGACGGCAAGGACGTCACGCGCGAGCCGATGCACGAGCGCGCGCGCCTGGGCGTCGGCTACCTGCCGCAGGAAGCCTCCGTGTTCCGCCGGCTGTCGGTCGAGGACAACATCCTGGCGATCCTCGAGCTGCGTCCCGACCTTGACCGCAAGCAGCGCAAGGCCGAGCTCGAGCGCCTGCTCGAAGAGCTGCACATCGGCCACATCCGCGAAGGCGAGGGCCTGTCGCTGTCGGGCGGCGAGCGCCGGCGCGTCGAGATCGCGCGCGCGCTCGCGGCCAACCCGCGCTTCATCCTGCTCGACGAGCCGTTCGCGGGCGTCGATCCGATCGCGGTCAAGGACATCCACCACATCGTCATGCACCTGCGCGACCGCGGCATCGGCGTGCTGGTGACCGACCACAACGTGCGCGAGATGCTGAAGATCTGTGCGCGCGCGTACATCCTCAACGCCGGCCAGGTCATCGCCGAGGGCACGCCCGACGTGATCGAAGCCGACGAGACCGTGAGAAAGGTATACCTGGGTGAAGATTTCAAGCGCTGAGGGAGTAGACTGGGCACGAAGAACTGCCAGATGAAACAGTCGCTCCACCTCCGGGTCGGCCAGACCCTCGCCATGACGCCGGCGCTGCAGCAGGCGATCAAGCTGCTGCAACTCTCCAGCCTCGACCTCCAGCAGGAGATCCGCCAGGCGGTCGAGTCGAACCTGATGCTGGAGTTCGACGAGGACGAGGGCGCCGGGCCCAGCATCGAGGAGCAGGCCGCGGGCAGCGAAGGTCCCGAACCCGCGGTTGACGGCGAGCCCGTCGAATCCGGCGAGCCCGCCGAAGTCGCAGTCGACGAAACTCCGGTCGACGTGGAGTGGGAGGAGGCGTACGAATCCACCACGCCCGGCACCGGCAAGTCGGCGCAGGACGAGGAAGACCTCTACGAGTTCCGCCAGGCCAACCTGACCACCGAGCGCTCGCTGCGCGAGCACCTGGTCTGGCAGGCCGAGCTGGCGCCCTTCGACGACGCGGCGGGCGACATCGCGATGCACCTGATCGACGCCATCAACGATGACGGCTACCTCGAGGACTTCGCCGGCGTGTGCGAGCGGCTCAAGGCCAGCCTCGGCGTGGACGCGGCGCAGGTCGGGGCGGTGCTGAAGCAGGTGCAGGATTTCGATCCGGCCGGCGTCGGCGCGCGCGACCTGGCCGAATGCCTGCGGCTGCAATTGTTACAGCTGCCGGCCGAGGCGCCTGAGCGCGAGCCGGCGCTGAAGATCGTCACCGAGCACATGGCGTTGCTGGCGCGGCACGACGAGGCCGGGCTGCAGCACGTCCTCGGCCTCGACGCCGGGCAGTTGCTCCCCGTGCTGGCGCTGATCCAGTCGTTGCAGCCGCACCCCGGCCGGCCCTACCAGGCGCACGAGAGCAACTACGTCGCGCCGGACGTGTTCGTGGTGAAGAAGGACGGGCGCTGGCGCGTGTCGCTGAACCCGGACATCACCCCGAAAGTGCGCCTCAACACCCAGTACCTGAGCCTGGTGCGGCGGGCGGATTCCAGCAAGGACCAGCAGACGCTCAAGCAGCACCTGACGGAGGCGCGCTACTTCCTGTCCAGCCTGGAATCCCGCAACGATACGCTCCTGCGGGTGGCCCAGTCCATAGTTGAAGAGCAGCGGGCTTTTCTGGAGTATGGGGACGAGGCGATGCGGCCGCTGGTGCTGCGGGACATCGCCGACCGGTTGGGAATACACGAGTCGACGGTTTCAAGAGCGACGGCCAATAAATACATGCTCACCCCGCGCGGGCTTTACGAGCTCAAATACTTCTTCTCCAGCCACGTGCAGACGGTGCAGGGCGGCACCTGCTCCGCCACCGCCATCCAGGCCATGATCAAGCGCCTGGTCACCGGCGAGCCGCCCCACGAGCCGCTGTCCGACAGCACGCTGGCCGACCTGTTGCTGAAAGACGGCATCCGTGTCGCCCGCCGCACGGTCGCCAAATACCGCGAGGCGCTGGGCATCCCGCCGTCGCATGAACGAAGGGCGGTGTCCTGACATCCAGATGATTCACCGGACCCGGAATCCGCCGGATCCGTTGCGAGGAGGCAAGGCACAATGAATCTGAACATCGCAGGACATCACCTCCCTCTCACCGACGCACTGAAGAGCTACGTTTCGGAGAAGATCACCCGGCTGGAGCGACACTTCGGCCACCTGATTGGCGCCAGCGTCGTGCTGTCGGTGGAGAAGCTGCGACACAAGGCGGAGGCGACGCTCCACACCCGCGGCGCGAACCTGCACGCGGAAGCGATCGAAGACGACATGTACGCGGCCATCGACCTGCTGGCCGACAAGCTCGACAGCCAGACCCGCAAGCACAAGGAAAAGGCCCGGGACCACCACGCCAAGGACGTCCACAAGGGCAACGCCAGCTAGGGGTAGAATGCGGGGAAGGGGACAGATTCGGACAGATTCGGATCTGTCCCCTTTTTTCTAACAACAGGGACCGCCATGAAACTCAACGCGATACTCACCGCCGACCGGGTCGCTTCCGGGGTGACGGTCACGAGCAAGAAGAAATCGCTCGAAGAACTCAGCAAGCTGCTGGCCAAGGGCGCCGGCTCGCTGTCGGCCACGGACATCTTCAACGGCCTGACCGCGCGCGAGAAGCTCGGCAGCACGGGCCTGGGGCACGGCGTGGCGATCCCGCACGGCCGCATGCCGGGCGTGACCGGCAGCGTCGGCGCCTTCCTGCGCCTCAAGCACCCGGTGGACTACGACGCCCACGACGGCCAGCCGGTGGACCTGGTGTTCGGCTTGGTGGTGCCGGTGGCCGCGACCGAGGAGCACCTCAAGCACCTCGCCGCGATCGCCGAGAAATTCTCCGACGACGAGTTCTGCAAGAAGATGCGCGCGGCGGACGGCGACAAGGCCCTGCACGCGTTGCTGACCTCCTGACGGTCGCGGCCATGGGCCGCTCCCACAAGACGGCCGGCCTGTTCAATCCGATTCACCCCTGGACCGTCCAGGTCCTGGGCGATGCCGGCAGCACCTGGCTGGCGGGCCTGACACCCGCGGCGCGCGCCGCGTTGCCGCGCAAGCTGCGCGCCGCCGGCATGACCACGCTGATCGTCGCCGCCGGCGGCCAGCTCAAGGATCCGCGTCCGTGGTCGGCGGCGCGCATCGACATCCAGACCGACGTCACCCCGGCGCACGAGCTGGTCTACGCCTTGCGCCGCAACGCCGCGCTGGCCGGCCGCCACGCGGTGCTGCACGGCGTGCTGCTGCACGTGCACGGCGCCGGCCTGCTGATCGAGGGTCGGCCCGGCGCCGGCAAGAGCGCGCTGGCGCTCGAGCTGGTCGCGCGCGGCCATGCGCTGGTCGCCGACGACGTGGTCGAAGTGGCGCGCCCGGCACCCGGCGTGCTGATCGGCCGCAGCCCGGGCCTGATCGAGGGTTACCTCGAGACCCGCGGCCTGGGTGTGCTCGACGTGCGCCGCATGCACGGCGCCCGCGCCGTGCGCAGCCGGGCGCGGCTCGACCTGATCCTGCGCCTGCTGCCGGGGCGGCCGCGCGCGCTGACCGCGTCGCAGCGCCTGGCCGGCCGGCGCGTCACCTGCCGCGTGCTCGGCGAGGCGGTGCCGGTGCTGTCGTTGCCGCAATCGGGACATAATCTGGCAGCGCTGGCCGAAGCGGCCTGCCTCGACCGGCGCCTGCAGCTCGACGGCGTGGACGCTCCGGCGGCGCTGGCGCATCGCCAAGCTCGCGCGATTTCCCGCGCGATCAAGAAGAGGACATGAAACTCGTCATCGTCAGTGGCCTCTCGGGGGCCGGCAAGACCGTCGCCCTCAAGCAGTACGAGGACCTGGGTTATTACTGCATCGACAACCTGCCGCTCGGGCTGCTCGGGCCGCTGTCGCTGCGCGCGCTGCACAACAAGCGTTACGCCAAGCTCGCCGTCGGCATCGACGCGCGCGCCAGTCCGCGCGAGATCGCGCGCTTCCAGAACATCCTGGCGCGCCAGAAGGCGCGCGGTGCCGAGACCCAGGTGCTGTTCCTGACCGCGTCGGACGCGTCGATCCTGCGGCGCTACCACGAGACGCGGCGCAAGCATCCGCTGACCGGCCGCAGGGTGTCGCTGAGCGAGGCGATCCAGCGCGAGCGCGCGCTGCTGTACCCGATCGCCGACGTGGCCGACGTGACCATCGACACGACCGGCATGAACCTGCACACGCTGCGCGAAGAAGTGCGCATGCGCCTGCCGGACAAGCCGGGCCGGCTGTCGCTGGTGCTGCTGTCGTTCGGCTACAAGAACGGCGTGCCGCCGGGCGCGGACTGCGTGTTCGACATCCGTTACCTGCCCAATCCGCACTGGATTCCGGCGATCGCCGCGCACGATGGCCGCCATCGCAAGGTGCGCAAGTTCCTCGAGAAGGATCCGCTGGTGCCGAAGACCCTGGAGGACCTCGAGCGTTTCCTCAAGCGCTGGCTGCCGCGCTACCAGAAGCAGGACCGCGCCTACGTCACCGTCGCCATCGGCTGCACCGGCGGCAAGCATCGCTCGGTGTACGTCGTCGAGCAGCTGGCGAAACGGCTCGGCGCCACGTTCGGCCCGGTCGTGGTCAAGCACAAGGACCTGCCGTGACGGACAAGAGCGTCGGACTGCTGCTGGTGACCCACGGCAAGATGGGCCATTACCTGCTGGACACGCTGCACGACATGATCGGTGAGCTGCCGCTGGCGGCCGACGTGCTCGAGGTGCGCCGCGTGCAGGACCCCAACGTGCTGCTGCGCCAGGGCGGCCGCATGATCGAGCGCCTCGACGCCGGCAAGGGCGTGCTGATCCTGACCGACGCCTTCGGCTCGACCCCGAGCAACATCGCCGCGCGCCTGCACAAGAAGGGCCGCACGCTGGTGGTTGCCGGCATCAACCTGCCGATGCTGGTGCGCATCTTCAACTACCCGCAGCTCGACCTGCCCGGGCTCGCCGCGGCCGCCATCGAAGGCGGCCAGCGCGGCGTGCGCCTGTGCGACGAGCCACCCCCACCGGAGGCCGAGTGATGGAACGCACGCTCCAGATCGTCAACAAGCTCGGCCTGCACGCGCGCGCGGCAGCCAAGCTGGTCACGCTCGCGGCGAAGTTCAAGAGCGACATCCGCGTGACCAAGGACGGCCGCGAGGTCAGCGGCAAGAGCATCATGGGCGTGATGATGCTGGCGGCCGCCAAGGGCAGCCGCGTCACCTTCCGCGCCGAGGGGGCCGACGCGGAGAAGGCGCTGGACGCGATCGAGGCGCTGGTCGCGCGCAAGTTCGACGAAGCGGCGTGACGCCCGCATGAGCATCTGGCTGTCCGGCATCGGCGTGTCGCGCGGCATCGCCATCGGGCGCGTGCAGCGCATGCACGGCGGCGAGCTCGAGGTGCCCGATTACGCGCTGGCCGACGCCGAGGTGCCGGCCGAGGTCGAGCGCTTCAACGCCGCGCAGAAACTGGCGCGCGAGCAGCTGAAGCTGGTGCGCAAGCAGATCCCGCACGGCCTGCCATCGGAGATTTCAGCCTTCATCGACACGCACGTGCTGATGATGGAGGACCGCTCGATGACCGAGGCGGTGGTGGCGATCATCCAGGGCCGCCGCTGCAATGCCGAGGCCGCGCTGCGCCAGCAGACCCGCCAGCTGATCGCGGCCTTCGAGCAGATGGAGGACCCCTACCTGCGCTCGCGGCGCGACGACGTGCAGAACGTCGCCGACCGCATCCTGCGCGTGCTGCTGAAAGGCGAGAAGGGCGGCGCGGCCAAGGTGGCGGCCGCCTCCGAACCGCAGATCGTGGTGGCGGACGACCTCACGCCGGCCGACATCATCCTGATGTCGCACCAGCGCGTGGTCGCGTTCATCACCGAGTACGGCGGCCCGCTGTCGCACACCGCGATCCTGGCGCGCAGCCTCGGCATGCCGGCCGTGGTCGGCGTGCACAACGCGCGCAAGATGCTGCAGGACGACGAGGTGCTGATCGTCGACGGCGAGCCCGGCCACGCCATCGCCGACCCGGACGGCATGGCGCTGGCGTTCTACAACGACAAGAAGCAGAAGCAGCTCGCCGCGCGCGCCGCGCTGGGCAAGCTCAAGGACAAGCCGGCGGTGTCGCGCGACGGCGTCAGGATCACGCTGCTCGCCAACATCGAGCTGCCGGAGGACGCCAAGCAGGCGGCCAGGATGGGCGCGGAGGGCGTCGGCCTGTACCGCACCGAGTTCCTCTACATGAACCGCGAGGGCCTGCCGGGCGAGGAGGAGCAGTACGACGCGTACGCGAAGGTCATCGCCTCGGTGAAGGGGCCGATCACGATCCGCACGCTCGACCTGGGCGCCGACAAGCAGGTCGACAGCGGCCGCAGCGCCGGCCCGACGCCGAACAACCCGGCGCTGGGCCTGCGCGCCATCCGCCTGTGCCTGCGCGAGCCCGAGATGTTCCGCCCGCAGGTGCGCGCGCTGCTGCGCGCCAGCGTGCACGGCCGCGTCAAGATCATGCTGCCGATGATCTCGAGCCTGCAGGAGTTCCTCCAGGCGCAAGCCCTGATCGAGGGCGCACGCGCCGAGCTCACGCGCGAGGGCAAGAAGGTCGCCGACAACGTCGAGATCGGCGCGATGATCGAGATCCCGGCGGCGGCGATCGCGGCGCCGATCCTGGCGCGACACGCCAAGTTCTTCTCGATCGGCACCAACGACCTGATCCAGTACACGCTCGCCATCGACCGCGTCGACGACGAGGTCAACTACCTGTACGACCCGCTGCACCCGGCGGTGCTGCAGCTGATCCGCATGACCATCCAGGCCGGCGACAAGGCCGGCATCCCGGTGGCGATGTGCGGCGAGATGGCCGGCGATCCG
>JANNLM010000129.1:0-10624 GCA_031396825.1 Gammaproteobacteria bacterium
GGCCGCCTTCCTTGCCGGATTGCTCAATGCGCAGCCGATGGGTTTCTATGCGCCCGCTCAACTGGTCAACGAGGCGCGGCGCGCCGGCGTCAAGCTGCTGCCGGCCGACGTGCTGCGCAGCGATTGGGATTGCACGCTCGAACGCGACGAGAGCGGCGCGGCCGACGTGCGCCTGGGCCTGCGCCTGATTTCGAAGCTGCCGGAAGCCGAGGGGCGGAGAATCGTCGCGCTGCGCCGTGCCGGCGTGGCCTGCGCCGGGCTCGACGAACTGGCGCACCGGGCCGGCCTCACGCGCCGCGCGCTGAACGCGCTGGCCGATTCGGGCGCCTTGCGCGGCCTGGCCGGCCACCGCAACGGCGCGCGCTGGGCCGCCAACGGCGTGCAGCCGCTGACCGGGCTGCTGGCCGGGACCGCGGCGGGCGAAACGCCGGTCGCGCTGCCGGCGCCGGCCGAGGGGCAGGAGATCGTGGCGGATTATCGCGCGCTGGGCCTGACGCTCGGGCGCCACCCGCTGGCGCTGCTGCGCGAGCGCCTCACGCGCGACCACATTCTGGCGGCATCGGAGCTGCGTGCGGTGGCGAGCGGTCAGCGTGTGAAGGTCGCCGGGCTCGTCACGCACCGCCAGCGGCCCGAGACCGCCTCGGGCGTGGTGTTCGCCACGCTCGAGGACGAAACCGGCACCGCCAACCTGATCATCTGGCCCAAGGTGATGGAGCGGCAGCTCGACGCCGTGCTCGGCGCCAGCCTGATGCTGGTCGAGGGCGAGCTACAGAGCGAGCAGGGCGTGATCCACGTCATCGCCCGCGACATCCGCGACTGCAGCGGCTGGCTCGGTGGCCTGCGCGCGCCGTCGCGGGATTTTCATTGAAGCTTCGACGGATCGAAGAACGTGCCGATGCGCTGCGCCAGCATCAGGTCGCCCTCGAGCTGCAGCTTGCCGGTCATGAAGGCCTGCATGCCGTTGAGCTCGCCCTTGAGCATGGCGATGAGGTCGTCGTCGGCCATGTTCAGCGTCACGTCCGCGTTCGAGGCGCTGCCCTCGGCCAGCTTGGCGGTACCGTTGGCGATCGTCACGTAGGCGGGCTTCGAGGTGTTGAACTGCAGCACGCAATTGGCGCCGGCCGCGGCCTGCGCATCGAACGCGCCGATCATCTTCTGCAGGAAATCAATGACGGACATGGCTCTCTCTCTCGGTAGTGAAGGAACGCCTCGAAGGCGCCGGCGCACGTTACAGGTAATCGAGATTTCGCGGCGTCACTTCCACGCGTTGGCCTTGGCCGCGAAGTCCGGCGCCTTGGCCCGCACCAGGCAGAAGCGCTGGCCGGTCGGGGCTTCCATCACCCACCAGGTGTTGATCTTCTGCACACGTTTGGCGCCGAGCTTCTCGAGGCGCGCCGCTTCGGCGTCGACGTCGTCGGTCTCGATGTCGAGGTGCACGCGGCTGTCGTGCTTCACCTTCTGCACCTCGATGTGCAGTCCGCGGTCGGCGTCCATCAGGCGGATGTAGTTCTCGCCCTCTTCACCGCCGAGACCCTGCAGCTTCATGCCGAGCGCTGCGCCCCAGAAGTCCGCGGCAGCCGGGAGGTCCCCGGTCTTGCAGTCGATGATGAAGCCCGCGAGTCTGCTCTTGTGCATGGCTGCTCCGTTGGAACGTTCAGCGTTCGGCGGTGACGACCAGCGCCTGGATCTTCGCGTCCACGGCGCCGGACCCGAAGCGGCGAGCGATGGCCTGGGTGGCCGCCTCGGTGGTGTCCTCCAGCCGACCGCGCGCTTCGATCTCGGCGCGCAGCGGCGTGCCCTGGCAGAAGGCGGTGGCCGGCGCGCGCGGCGACGCCGCGCGGCTGCGCGCCGGCACGGTGTCGATCGTCGCCGGGCGGGTGAAGCCACCCTTGGCGAGGTCGCCCCGGATGAGGGCGTGATCGTTGTAGCCGTACGGCGTGCGTGGCAGGAAGCGCGGCGGGTCCTGAGGGAACAGCGCTTCGAGCGCGCCGGAGATCACGTCGGGGAATTCGTTGTCCACCAGGCGATCCCAGACATTGAAGAGGTACACGCCACCGGGCTTGAGCACGCGGCGCGCCTCGGCGTGCGCCTTGGGCCGATCCGGATAGAACATCACGCCGAACTGGCAGACCACGGCGTCGAACGAGCCGTCAGGGAAGGGCAGGTGCATCGCGTCAGCCTGGCGCCACTCGACCGGCCGGCTCGTGCCGACGGCGGCAGCCTGGTCGAGCATGGCCTGGTTCAGGTCAGTGGCAACGATCGCTGTGGTGGCCGGCAGGCTGGCCAGCATCGCGCGCGTCACCACGCCGGTGCCGGCCGCGACCTCGAGCACGCGCGCCGGTTGGCGCGGCGCCAGCCGGCGGACCAGGTCGGCCGCGTAGGGCTCGAAGATCAGCGGCACCAGCAGCGTCTCGTAGAGCTGCGGCACCGCGCCGGTGAAGGCCTGGTCGTTGGCGGACACCTAGTCGGCCTTCTTGCAGGCGCCCGCGGCCTTGTGCTTCTGCAACGTCGCTGGCGCGGCGCCGGAAGCGTCCGTGACCAGCAGCGGGCAATTGCGTGCCTTGAGGTCGTGCTTGACCTCGTAGACCTTGCCATCCTCGGGCACGAAGCTGGCCATGCCGCGACAGGACGTCTTGCCGACGGTCTGCGCGCCGACCGGCGGCTCGACGTGCGCATAAGCGACCAGGTAGAGGCGTGCGCCGATCGGAACCTCGACCTCTTTCTTCCCGCTTGGCGTGGTGAAGTTGAAGCGGGCGAGGCGCTCGCCTTGCTCGCAGGTCTCGGTCGCGTAGCGGGTGACCGAGCTGCTCTGGGCGATGCCGGAGGTTGCCGAGACGATGCGCAACTGGGCCGACGGTGGTTTGGGCTCCTCCGCGGACCAAGCCGGGGCGCAGAATGCGGCGAGCGCAAGCAGCGCGGGCAGGGTCGGTGTGCGCATGGAACCTCCAGTGTTTTTTTCAAGTCTACCCGCGAATCGGCGCGATCGGGTTAGGGCGATTACCAGATCGTTTCCTCCGTGCGCCGGTTGCGGGACAATCGCCCCATGAGCTCCGCCGACGCCATCGTCCCGCGCCAGGGTCCACGCCTGTTCGATGCGGACATCCCGCGCTTCTGGCTCGGCGGTGATCCGTTCAAGACGCGCTTCTTCGAGGCGATGTCCATGACCTTCCCCGATGGCGAGCGCTATTTCATCGACTGCGTGCGCGGTTACCGCGACCAGGTCACCGATCCCGAACTGGCCGCGCAGGTGAAGTCCTTCATGTACCAGGAAGGCCAGCACGGCATGGTGCACACCCAGTTCAACGACCGGCTGCGCGCCCAGGGCATGGCCGTGGACAGGATCCTCGACTACGCGCGCGGCAAGATCGAGGGCTTCAAGCGCGATTTCAGCCCGGCCTTCAACCTGGGCAAGACCGCCGGCGCCGAGCACATGACGGCGATGATGGCGCACGGCTTCTTCGCCACCGGCCTGCTCAAGGACGCCGACCCGCGGGTGCGCGCGATGTTCGCCTGGCATGCCGTCGAGGAGATCGAGCACAAGGCGGTGGCCTATGACGTGTTCGAGAAGGTCGCCCGGGGTGGTTACTGGACGCGCGTGCTGTCGATGTTGCACACCTCGGTGCTGTTCTCGCTGCACGTGCTGCTGATCACGCGTTACCTGCTGAACGTCGACGGCAAGGGCGGCTTCCGCACCTGGCTCAGCGGCCTGTGGTGGCTGTACGGCTGGGGCGGCCTGTATCCACGCCTGATGCCGCACTACCTCGCGTATTTCCTGCCGTCGTTCCACCCGTGGAAATACGGCAGCCTGGAGGTCTACCACACATGGCGGCAGGCCTATGACCGCAGCGGGGGCGACATGATCGCCGCGGCCGACGCGACGCTGGGGCCCGCGACGGCGCGCTGATTCCCGGAAAGCAGAAGGCCCGCGCATCGCTGCGCGGGCCTTCGTGTTTTAAGCAACCGCCGTTACTTGATGATCTTGAGCTCTACGCGCCGGTTCTCGGCGCGGCCGGCGACGGTGTTGTTGTCGGCGATCGGCTGCGTTTCGCCGTAGCCTACCGCGGTCAGGCGGTCGCCCTCGATGCCCTTGTCCATCAAGTGCTGGCGCACGGAGTTGGCGCGGCGCTGCGAGAGCGCCTGGTTGGCCGCGTCCTTGCCTTGCGAGTCGGTGTAGCCGCCGAGCTCGACCTTCAGGCTCTTCTGGCCGCTCAGCGCCGCGGTGGCGGTCTCGAGGACGGTCCTGGCCTCGGCCGTCAGCGTCGCCGAACCCGGCAGGAAGGTCACGCCCTTGAGCACGACGCTCTGCGCCTCGGTCTCGACCGCGCAGCCCTTGGCGTCGACTCTCAGGCCGGAGAGCGTGCCCGAGCAGTCATCCTGCGCGTCGTACACGCCGTCGCCGTCGGAGTCGGTCTGCACCACCGGGGCCGCCGCCGGGCAGCCGTCGGCCGTGGAGGCCGGGGTCGACGGGCAGCCGTCCTTGTCGTCGGAAAGGCCGTCGCCGTCCGAGTCCTTGGCGCGCGCCACCGGCGCGGCTGCGGCAGGTGCGGCCGCCGGCGCTGCGCCGAACGGGAACATCAGGCCGAGGTTGAGGCGGAAGTCCACGAAGGCATCGACGCCCTGATCCAGTTCGTCGTTGCGCACGCTCATGACCGACACGCTGGCGCGTCCGACCAGGTCAGGGGTGAGGTCGAACAGCAGCCCGCCGCCGGCCTCGATTGCGGGATAGATGCCCTCGGACGGGCCGATGCCCTCGCCGACGACGCCGAGTCCCACGAAGACGTACGGGTTCCAGCCGCTGAACGTGTAGGACTGCACCAGGTCGAGCATGGCGCCGCCCTGGCTGTCGCCCGAGCTGCCGGTGGTCTTGATCGGGTTGTGGAACAGGCCGAGCTCGAGGCCGGTCGTCGTGCCACCGCTGCGGTCGAAGACGCCGCCGAAGCCCAACCGTCCGCCGAAAGTCGTCTTCCCGTCCGGGATGCGCTCGTCATGCAGGACGACGGATCCCTCCAGGAAGAAATAGTCGTCCGGCACCGTGGCCGAGGCGGACGAGGCCGCCATCAGCGCACACCCTGCAACTGCAACCTTCATCAGCTTGTTCATGCGTTCTCCTTATCTCCGAAATCCCGTTATTGTCCAACGCGCCATCTGCCTGAGTCCGCAAGCGGCATCGCTCACGATGCCATCTGCCTCAGCATGTAATGCAGCACGCCGCCATTTTCGTAGTACTCCCACTCCTTGGGCGTATTGATCCGCACCCGCGCCTTGAAGGTGGTGGCCTTGCCGCCGGCCTTCTTCGCGTGCACGGTCACCTCGCTCGCCCCCTTCTTCAAGCCCTCGATGTCGAAGACCTCGGTGCCGTCGAGCCCCAGCGACTGCGCGGTCGCGCCGTCGGTGAAGTTCAGCGGCAGCACACCCATGCCGACCAGGTTGGCGCGATGGATGCGCTCGAAGCTCTCGGTGATCACGGCCTTCACGCCGAGCAGGATTGTGCCCTTCGCCGCCCAATCGCGCGAGCTGCCGGTGCCGTACTCCTTGCCGCCCAGCACGACCAGCGGCACGTCGTCCTTCTGGTATTTCATGGCGACGTCGTAGATCGGCTCGACCGGGCCGGCCGTGCCGTTCAGGTGGCGGGACACGCCGCCCTCGACGCCCGGCGTCATCGCGTTCCTGATGCGGGTGTTGGCAAAGGTGCCGCGCATCATGATCTCGTGGTTGCCGCGCCGCGAGCCGAAGCTGTTGAAGTCGGCGCGCTGCACGCCGTGCTCCATCAGGTACTTGCCGGCCGGGCCATCCTTCTTGATGTCGCCGGCGGGGGAGATGTGGTCGGTGGTGATCGAGTCGCCGAGCAGCGCCAGGCAACGCGCACCCTTGATGACCGGAATGCCCGGCGGCTTCTTGGTGATGCCGGTGAAGTAGGGCGGGTTCTGCACGTAGGTGCTCTTGCTGTCCCACGGATAGGTCTCCGACCTGGAGATCTTGATGCCCTGCCAGCGCGCATCGCCCTTGAGCACGTTGGCGTAACTGGCCTTGAACAGGTCGGCCGTGACGGCCTTGGCGACGACTTCCTGGATTTCCTTGTTGGAGGGCCAGATGTCCTTCAGGAATACGTCCTGGCCATTGTTCCCTTTGCCGATCGGATCCTTCGCCAGGTCGATGTCGGTCGTGCCGGCGATGGCGAAGGCCACCACCAGCGGCGGCGAGGCGAGGTAGTTCATGCGCACGTCCTGGTGGACGCGGCCTTCGAAGTTGCGGTTGCCGGACAGCACGGCCGAGACCGACAGCGTGTGGTCCTGGATCGCCTTGCCGATCGGCTCGTTCAGCGGGCCGGAGTTGCCGATGCAGGTCGTGCAGCCGTACGCCGTGACGTAGAAGCCCAGGTGCTCGAGGTCCTCGATCAGGTTGGCCTTCTTCAGGTACTCGGTGACCGCCAGCGAGCCCGGCGCCAGCGAGGTCTTGACCCACGGCTGGGACTTCAGCCCCAGGGCGCGCGCCTTGCGCGCGAGCAGGCCTGCGCCAATCAGCACCGACGGGTTCGAGGTATTGGTGCAGGACGTGATGGCGGCGATCACCACCGCGCCGTCCTTGAGCTGGTAACTCTGGCCCTTGTCGGTAACGCTGGCCGCGCCCTTCGACGGGCGCGCCTTCTGCTCGGCGTCGAAGGCCTTGCGGAAGTTCGCCTTGATGTCGGACAGCAGCACGCGATCCTGCGGGCGCTTGGGGCCGGCGAGGCTCGGCCTGATCGAGCCGAGGTCGAGCGTCAGCACGTCGGTGTACTCCGCTTCCGGCGCGTCGGCGCTCCACCACATGCCCTGCGCCTGCGCGTAAGCCTTCACCACCGCGACCTGGTCGTCGCTGCGGCCGGTCAGGCGCAGGTAGTTCAGCGTCTCCTCGTCGATCGGGAAGATGCCGCAGGTGGCGCCGTACTCGGGCGCCATGTTGGCGATGGTGTTGCGGTCCGAAGCCGACAGGTTGCCGACGCCAGGGCCAAAGAACTCGACGAACTTCTCGACCACGCCGCGCTTGCGCAGCATCTCGGTCACGGTCAGCACCAGGTCGGTGGCGGTGGCGCCCTCGGCGAGCTTGCCGGTCAGGCGTACGCCGATGACCTCGGGGATCAGCATCGACGAGGGCTGGCCGAGCATCGCGGCTTCGGCCTCGATGCCGCCGACGCCCCAGCCGAGCACGCCAATGCCGTTGACCATGGTCGTGTGCGAGTCGGTGCCGAAGCACGAGTCGGGATACAGCACGCCGTCCTTCTCGAACACCACGCGCGCGAGGTATTCGATGTTGACCTGGTGGACGATGCCGGTGTCGGGCGGCACTGCCTTGAAGTTCTTCAGCGCCTCCTGGCCCCAGCGCAGGAAGGTGTAGCGCTCCTCGTTGCGCTGGAACTCGATCTTGGCGTTGAGGTCGAGCGCATCCTTGCTGCCGTAGTGGTCGATCATCACCGAGTGGTCGATGACCAGTTCCACCGGGCACAACGGGTTGACCTTGGCGGCGCTGCCGCCGAGCGTCTTGATGGCGTCGCGCATCGCGGCGAGGTCGACCACGCAGGGCACGCCGGTGAAATCCTGCAGGATCACGCGCGCCGGCGTGAAATTGATGTCCTTGGCCGGGACCTTCTTGAAGTCGGCGCCGGCGAGCGCCTCGATGTCGGCCCGGGTGGTGTTCTCGCCGTCTTCGGTCCGCAGCAGGTTTTCGAGTAAGACTTTGATCGAATAGGGCAGCCGCGCCAGCTTGTACTTCGGCTCCAGTGCCTTGAGCGCGAAATAGCTGTAAGTCCTTGATCCGGCTTTGAGGGATGACCTGGCCTTGAAGCTGTCCGCCATGTGCAATCTCCGCGCTTTTCGAGTTTTGGGAGGGGAAGCCGAGAGCGGCCGAGAGTATAGCGCTAGGCGCTGACGCACCTACAGGGTTAGCCTAGTCATTAATGGAGCGGCCGCCGGGGGGCAAGCGCGCGGTTTTGCTGGGTTTTTTCCTGGCGGTCTGGCCGCTTGCGTGCGGCTCGGCGCCGGCGCCGCCGACCGTGGCACTGACCCCGGCGGAGCAGGCCTGGCTGCAGGCCCATCCCGTCATCCGGGTGGCCAACAACCCGAGCTTCGCCCCCATCGACTTCGACGACGAACGCGGCATGCCGGCCGGCGTGGCGGCCGACGTCATGGCGCTGGCGCAGCGCAAGCTCGGACTGAACCTGGAGTACGTCCCGGGCCAGACCTGGGTCGAGGCCTTCGAGGCGGTGCGCACGGGCGAGGCGGACCTGCTGCTGCAGGCCGGACGCAGCCCGGAGCGCGACCGGCAGTTCGCCTTCAGCGATCCGTACTTCGTGTTCCGCTCGGTGGTGGTGGTGCGCGAGGACGTGCCGTTCGTGCCTGACGTCGAAGCGCTGGCAGGCCGCCGCTTCGCGCTGGTGCGCAACTACAACGAGACCGACCTGCTGCGCGCGCGCTATCCGCAGCTCGACGTAGCGCTGGTGGACAGCACCGAGGATGCGTTGCAGGCCGTCAGCGCCGGCCAGGCCGACGCCACCATCGGCAACATCGCGGTGCTGCATTTCGCCATCCGCACCATGGGCCTGACCAACCTCAAAGTCGCAGCGACCGCCGACAACGAGGAGCGCGTCGTGCAGATGGCGGTGCGCAAGGACTGGCCGGAGCTGGCGGCGATCCTGAACAAGGGCCTGGCCGCCATCACCAAAGAGGAACGCGCAGAGATCAACGACCGCTGGTTCTCGGTCGCGATCGAGCGCGGCCTCGACCCGCGCCAGGTGGCGCGCTGGTCGGTGGCGGCGGCGCTCGGGCTGGCCGCCGCCGGCCTGCTGGTGGCCTGGTGGCTGCGGCGCCTGCGGCTCGAGATCGACTACCGCACGCAGAGCGAGGAGCGCGTCGCCGCCGCCGAGCAGCAGCTGCGCCTGGTCACCGACACGCTGCCCGGCCTGGTCACGCACACGCGGATCACTCCGGACGGCAAGAGCGAGATCCGCTTCATGTCCGGGCAGATGCCCAGGCGCTACGGCTTCGACATCGAGTACGCCCGCACGCACAACCTGTTCGAGTTCATCGTGCCGGAGGACCTGGAGAAGTTCCGCACGGTCATCGCCGCGTCGATGAAGTCGCTGGAGCCCTGGCAAGCGAACTACCGCATCCGCCTGCCGAGCGGCGAGCTGCGCTGGAACTCGAACGAGTCCAGCCTGCACCGCGGTGCCGACGGCTCGACGCTGATCACCACCTACGTCACCGACATCACCGAGCGCATGTTGCTCGAGGGCCAGCTGGCCGCGGCGAAGGAAGCCTCGGAGGCGGCGGAAGTCCAGCTGCGCAGTTTCACCGACTCGGTACCGGGCACCGTGATGCAGATCGTCGTGGACGACAACGTCAACCTCAAGGTGGAGTTCATCACCGGCCGCATGCTGGCTGGCTACGGCCTCGATCGCGAAGTGTACGTGCGCGATTTCATGAAGTTGTGGGACCTGATGTTGCCCGAGGACCGCGACGCTGCCGAGGGCGCCATCTGGGACGCGATCAAGCACCTGCGGCCGCTGCAGATCGCCTATCGCGTGCGCATCCCCAGCGGCGAAATCCGCTGGAACCTCAACGAGACGTTCTCGCGGCTCGAACCGCGCGGCATCGTGGTGACCTCGTACGTCAGCGACATCACCGAGCGCAAGCACCTGGAGAACCAGCTTGGCGCAGCCGAGCAGCAGCTGCGCATGGTCACCGACACCATCCCGGGCTTCATCCTGCACATCCACATCGCGCGCGGCTTCAAGCCGGCCGTGCGCTTCGTTTCGGGTGCGCTCAGCGCCCGCTACGGCATCGACAACCAGCACTGGATGGACTTCAACAACCAGATCAACTTCCTGGTGCCGGAGGACCGCTCCATCGTGCTCACCAAGATGCTGGAGGCGGTGAAGACACGGCAGTCGTTCGCGGTGACCTACCGCGTGAAGCTGCCGAGCGGCGAGATCCGCTGGAACCTGCACGAGGCCACCGTCAAGGCCGAGCCCGACGGCAGCACCTCGGTGATCAGCTACGTCAACGACATCACCGAGCGCAAGGCGCTCGAGCAGCAGCTGGCCGAGGCCAAGGAGCAGGCCGAGTCGGGCAGCCGCACCAAGGGCGAGTTCCTGGCCAACATGAGCCACGAGATCCGCACGCCGCTCAACGCCATCATCGGCCTGTCGTACCTGGCCACGCGCGGCGAGGCCCCCCCGCGCACGAAGGACTACCTCGACAAGATCAAGTCCAGCGCGCAGGCGTTGCTCGGCATCGTCAACGACATTCTCGACGTGTCGAAGATCGAAGCGGGCAAACTGACGCTCGAGCACACCGCGTTCTCGCTGGACGACGTGCTGTCGCACCTGGCCGACGTGATCACGCACAAGGCCACGGAGAAGGGGATCGAGCTGCTGTTCTCGACGCCGCGCGACCTGCCGCAGCAGCTGTTCGGCGATCCGCTGCGCCTAGGCCAGGTGCTGCTGAACCTCACCGTCAACGCGGTCAAGTTCACCGAGCACGGCCAGATCGTCGTGGCGGTGAAGGAAATTCGGCGCGAGGAGAACCGCGTGTGGCTGGAGTTCTCGGTGGCCGATTCCGGCATCGGCATGACTACGGAGCAGCTGGCGCTG